>DAIOGR010000011.1:0-19004 GCA_036745155.1 Gaiella sp. | reverse complement strand
GCGCCGCCAGCGTTCGTCCTGAGCCAGGATCAAACTCTCCGTGAAGAACTTGTCGGCAGTCGAAACTGCCAAACGTGTTTCTTCCCAAGATGAGCTTGAGCTCAAAGTCTCGCTACCGCCTCGACGCGTGGTGCGCCGGGCCGGCAGTTCGACGGGAAAACCGTCGCGCCCGCGTGAGCGGACGGACGGCATAACCCCTCGACCACGCCGAAACGTGGACGAGAGGCCTCGTCGTAAAACGCACGCTGTTGAGTTTTCAAAGACCGGTGCCGTCAGGGCCTGGCAACAAAAAGACCTCCGACTCGCGCAGGAGGCCTCCGGGTGATTCGGTACAGGTCGTATCCGATTCGCTCGAAGGCCGCTCCGTTGTCGAGTGACTGGGCGCTCTTGCTGCCTCCCTCTCGGGCGGCGAAGGGATAGTAGCAGAGCGGGAACCCCTGTCAAGCAGAGGGATCAGGCACCGGCGAGCCGGACGAAGCGCCGCTTGCCTGCCTGGACGAGCGCGCCGGCGAGCTCGGCGCGCGGCACGTCCAGCTCGGAGACGGCCGCGCCGTTCACCTTGACGCCGCCCTGCCCGATCAGGCGCCGGGCATCGCTCGTGGAGAAGCCGAACACGCCTGCGAGCAGGGCCGGCAGGTGCACGGGGTCGCCGGCGGGCAGCGCCGCCTCGGGAACGTCGTTCGGGGCCCCGCCCTCGCGGACGACCAGGGTGAAGTGCGCCTCCGCAGCCTCGGCCGCCTCGTCTCCGTGCGAACGGCGCACGATGAAGCGCGCGAGCGCGAGCTTCGCCTCCATCGGCTCCCCTGCGGGCGGCGCGGACTCGACGACCAGTCGATACCACTCGGGCAGCAGCCCGTCCGGGATCCGCATCGTGCGCCCGAACTGCTCCTCCGGCGGCGCTGTCAGCGGGATGTTGTTGCCGAGGGAGGAGCTCATCTTCGCCCCGTCCCAGGAGAGCAGGAGCGGGGTCGTCAGCACGATCTGGGGCTCGAGCCCGTACGCCTCCATCACCGTGCGGCCGGCCAGGAGGTTGTAGAGCTGGTCCGTGCCTCCGAGCTCCACGTCGGCGTCGACAGCGACCGAGTCGTACGCCTGCATGAGCGGGTACAGGAGCTCGGAGACCGAGACCGGGTGCCCGCCGGCGATGCGCTTGGCGAAGTCGTCACGCTCGAGCAGCTGGGCAACGGTGAGCGTCCGCGTCAGGCGCACGACGTCGGCGAACGAGAGGGTCGAGAGCCACTCGCCGTTGAACCGCACCTCGGTGCGAGCCGGGTCGAGGATCTGCATCGCCTGGTCGACGTACGTCTTCGCGTTGCGGTCGATCTCCTCGTCCGAGAGGATCGGCCGCTCGGCAGAGCGGCCCGAGGGGTCGCCGATCCGCGTCGTGTAGTCGCCGACGATGAGAACGCCGACATGGCCCGCGTCCTGGAACGCGCGCATGCGCTGCAGCGGGATGGCGCGGCCGACGTGGATGTCCGGCGAGGTGACGTCGATCCCGAGCTTGACGCGCAGCGGCCGGCCGAGCTTCAGCTTCGCCTCGAGACCGCCCTCGGGAAGCAGGTCGACGTGGTTGCGCGCGAGTGTGGCGACGTCGCTCACGTGTCGATCCTAGAGACGTGCTGCCGACCGAGCTCCGCAACCGTGCGGCAGCCGGTCAGGTGGAGCGCGACGGCGAGCTCCTCCCGCAGCAGCTCGAGCACGGTTCGCGCCCCTGCCTCGCCCTCGGCCGCCAGGCCCCAGAGGGGCGTCCGCCCGGCGAGCACCGCTCGTGCCCCGAGCGCGAGCGCGACCGCGATGTCGGTGCCACGGCGGATGCCGCCGTCCAGCATCACCTCGAGCCGGTCGCCGACCGCCTCGACGATCTCCGGGAGCGCGTCGACGGTCGCTCCCACGCCGTCGAGCTGCCGGCCGCCGTGGTTCGAGACGACCACGCCTGCGGCCCCGTGGTCGGCGGCGAGCCGCGCGTCTTCGGGGTCGAGGACGCCCTTGACGACGACGGGGACTGGCAGGTCTCCGCACAATCGCTCGAGGTACGCCCAGTCGAGCGTCGGATCGAGGATCTCGAGGCCCTCGCCCTTCACGCCGCGCCCGAGCGCGTAGCGGACGGCCGGCAGCGATTCCTCGGGGAACGTCCAGTGGATGCGCCGCTCGCGGTCGCGAACGCCGAGCACGGGCAGGTCGACGGTCAGGAAGACCGCTGAGAACCCCTCGTCGAGCGCCTGCGCGACGAGCTCGGCGGTAACACCCCGGTCGCGGAAGACGTACACCTGCAGGAACCGATGTGCGTCAGGCGCCGCCGCAGCCACCTCGGCGGTGCTCATGGTGGAGAACGTCGAGAGGCAGAGCCCGGCTCCTGCGGTCGCCGCCGCGCGCGCCATTCCCGCCTCGCCGTCGGGATGGGCCATCTGCTGGTACGCGACGGGAGCGACGACGAGCGGCACCGCGAGCTCCCGGCCGAGAAGGGTCGTTGCGGTCGAGACGGAGTCGATCCCGCAGAGCACACGCTGCCGCAGGCGCCACGAGCGGAAGGCCGTCACGTTCTCGCCGAGGGTGCGCTCGTCCCCCGCGCCACCGGCGAAGTACTCGCGCCAGTGTGGGTCGAGGCGCTCGTCGGCCCGCGCCTCGACGTCCGTGAGGGTCAGCGGCGCGTCCACCGCGCGAGCTTATCGGGCTAGAACGGGTACGCGGTCAGGCTCCATGCCGCCGCCGCGTACCAGACCCCGAACGCGAGGCTCGAGAGGCCCAGCACGGGCGCGACGCCGTTGAAGGCCGACGCGATGCGTGTCGAGGAGAGTGTGAGGCCGAACCCCGTCGTCACGATCGTCATGGAGACGGCCGTGAACAGGGCGAGCACGACGAGCGCCGCACACGCGACCGGCACCGAAGGGATCGCGGCGAGGATCAGCACGCCCACTCCCGCGCTGCCGCCCGTTCCGTGCACGAGCCCGATGCCGAAGGCGCCGAAGGGCGTGCGCACACGGTGGCGATGCTCCGCGTCCTCGTGCGGGTGTGCATGCAGGTCGAAGTACCCGTAGCGCCAGCGGACGAGCAGGCGGATCGCGAGAAACACGATGAGTGCCGCGACCGCGGTCTCGGCGCCCTGCTGCACCCGCTCCGGCAGGAACTGCTGGAAGAGCAGGATCGGGAGGCCGAAGGCGAGGAGCGCGAGGGCGTGCCCGAGGCCCCAAAAAGCGCCGAGACGCGCGGCGGCGCGACCAGCCCGTTCCTCACCCGACGCGACGAGCGTGGTCACGGCGGCCAGGTGGTCGGGATCGGTCGCATGGCGCAGCCCGAGCAGGGCCGCGACGAGCACCACCACGAGCACAGAGGCTCCGGCGGAGAGGTGTGCGATCGCTTCGTCGAGTCCGAACATGTCCTTTGTTCGCTCCGTTCTCCGAGTCGGTTCGGTCCGGGCTCAGACGACGCCCGGGATCGCCTTGACGGTGATGGCCACGCCGACGCAGAGGATCACGAGGGCGCTCACGGCGGGAAGCGCGCGGACGACCCTTCCCTCGAAGGAGACGCGCCCGAACGCCTTGCGGGCGAGGACGGCGACGAGCCCGATGCCGGTGATCGTGGCAGCGAGGCCGAGGCTGAACGCCGCGATCAAGGCGAAGCCGAAGCCGATCCGGTGCAGCGCGATCGCCGACAACAGCACGACGAGCGCCGACGGGCACGGCAGCAGCCCGGCGGCGACGCCGACGCCCAGCAGGCCCCGCCGGGTCAGCGGCTCCTGGTCGGAGCGGTGGTGCTCGTGATGGGCGTGGTCGTGACCGTCTTCGTGGTGGTCGTGGTGATGGTGATGGCCGTGGTGGTGGTCGTGCCCGTCCGGCCCGTGAGCGTGGCCCGACCAGGCGCCGGTGCGCAGCCGCTGGCGCAGCACCGTGGCGCCGACGCCGACCACGAGCAGCCCCGAGACGAGCGTCAGCCACGGGTACAGCTGATCCGGGACGATGAACTGCGACAGCGCCAGCGTCACGAGTCCGAGCGCGAACACGCCGGCGGTGTGGGTAACGGTCACCGTCACGCCGAGCAGGAGGGCGTCGCGTGGCTTCCCCTTCGTGCCGACGAGGTATCCCGCGACGAGTGCCTTGCCGTGACCCGGCGTGAGCGCGTGGGCGGCCCCCCAGAAGGCGGCGATCAGGAGCGAGACGAGGATCACGCCGAGCGAGAGGTCGCCCCGCTGGATCAGCGACTCGAAGCCGCCGCCCCTGTGCTCGGGAGCCGTGACGGCGCCGATGGCGGGCGCAGCCCCCGGGGTGGACCCCGGCGCGAATGCCACCGAGGCGCTGCGCACGTCGAGCGGTGAGCGCAGCAGGTCGCTCGGGTAGGCCCGCAGCTCGTCCGATCGGCTCTCGCGCGGGGCCGAGCTCTCGGTCACCGCGGCGCCGTCACGGGCGGTGACGACGATCTCGCGCCAGCCGATCCGGCTCGAGAAGGACGTGTCGGCAAACGTCAGGTGCGTGCCGCTCCCTCGGGCCACGTACACGGCGTCGAAGCGCATGGTCTTCAGGCCCCCCGCTCCCGGCCGCTCGGACGTGCGATGCGAGACGACGGCCAGCGGCACCCGCCGGCCGTCGAGCGTCAGCTCGAGCTTCGACGACAATCCCGCGGCAAAGCCGGCCCGCCTCACCTCGGCGCCCTGCTGGAACGTCGGCACCTCGGCGAGGTCGAGGGCCACCCTCACGTACACCCGGCTGCCCGCGAGATCGATGCCGGCGAAGTGGTTAACGGTGAAGTTGCCGAGCGGGTGGGCAGACGCCGATGCGGGCGCAAGCAGCGCCGCCACGAGCGCCGCCGCCGCGAGGAGGACGACCGCGAGGCGCCTCATGACAGCGCCTTTCGTGCCACGGGCGCCCAGCGGACGGAGAAGCCCGGGTTGAGCGCCAGCGCCCTGCGATACCACGCCTGCCTGCCCGCGCGATCGCCGGCGCACCCGGCTGCGTAGCCGCGGTGGAAATAGAGGAGAGCGTCCTTCGTCCCGAGCCGCAGCGCGCGCTGCGACCACCGCACCGCGTCGTCGCAACGGCCCGCGCGGGCGAGCGCCCAGCCGAGGGCGTCGTCGCCGTAGATCGACGGCCGGGCCGCGCGTGCCTTCCGCGCGAGGGCCACCGTCGCGGCGGGCTCGATACCGTGATCGGCCCGGTAGACGGCCGACTCGAGATCGACCGTGACCCCGTTTGCGACCAGCAGCCGCTCGATCGCCGTGACCGTGGCCTGCTGCCGCCGTGCTGCCGCCGCGCGGCCCTGCCGTTCGAGCAGGTCACCGAGCAGCGCGACGAACTGGGGCAACGGGATCGACTCCGAGGCACGCCGAGCCAGTGCAATCGCCGGTACGAGTCGTCCCCTGGCTGCGTTGACGCGCGCCAGCTGCTCGAGCGCGTACACGTAGCCGGGGTCGATGGCGAGGGCGGCCTTGAAGTGCCGCTCGGCCGCCGAGCTGCGACCCCGCCCGAGCTCCAGCTTGCCGAGCTCGACCAGCGTCCACGCAGTCGGCTCGGGCTGGCCGCCGGTGGCATCGAGCGCCAGCCTCATGGCGGCGATCGCGCCGGCCGTGTCGCCGCTCAGCTCTCGCGCGTAGGCGATCCGCGCATACGACGCGAGATTGGGCTTCAGCGCGACCATCCGCTCGAAGGTGGCAAAGGCCGCCCGGTAGCGTCCCAGCTCGATCTGGGCGTCGCCGACGACGCCAAGCGGCCGCGACGCGTAGGGGGCGAGCCTGCGGGCCTCGCGCCCGAGCACGAGAGCCTGCCGGAACTCGTGGCGGATCAACGCCAGGTTGCCGAGCCCGAGCGTGGCGGACGGGTTCCGCGGGGCGGCGGCGAGCGCTCGCCGTAGTGCGGCCTCCGAGCGCGGCAGGTAGCCCGCATCGCCCGTCTCGCGCCAGCGCAACTGGTAGGCCAGCCCGAGCGTTGAGAGCGCCGTCGGATCGTTCGGCGCCTGCTTCAGCGCCGCTTCCAGCCGCGAGACCGTCCCCTGCGTGCCGCCCGCCGCGATCCCGGAGAGCGCGCTCTCCGAGACCGCAGACGGCGACTCGACGGCGGTCGGGCCGGCGGAGGGAGACTCGGCGAGCACGCCGCCGAAGAGTGCCCCGGCGACCAGCGCGATCGAGACAGCGCCGCCGACGAGGAGCTTGGTGCGTCGTGTCATCGAGCCTCCCTCCCTCTCTCTAGTTGTGCCCCGTGTGCGCGTAGCCCTGGTTGGGCGCCGCGGCGTACGGGAAGTGGGGCAGGAAGCTCTGCTCGTTCGTGTCCACCCCGTCGCCGACGATGTTGTTCGGCGAGAGGTTGCAGAGCCCCAGAGCGCCCTGGAGGATCGAGCCGTAGCCGCACGCGATCGCACGGAGCTCGATGTCCGTCACGTCGTCGGCGAGCCGACGGCCGTTCGGGAAGCCCTGGAAGTCCCCGGCGAGGGCGCCGAGCTTGTTCGGGCTCGCAGCCGGCGCGATCGCCGTGTTGAGGCGGAGCAGGTCGGCCTGGGTCGGCCCCGTGTAGTTCAGGCTGGGGACGCCCGTGAGCAGCACCGCGACGAGGTCGTCGCGGTTCTCGGTCGGCGCATCCGGCAACGGCGGGTAGAGCGCGTTGACGAGCCCGGTCAGCTCCGGCTTGCGGTAGAGCGCCGTGAACTGCGCGTCGTCGGACGGGTCCGACGCGTTCCAGTAGTCCTTCTTGCCGAGCGGGATGATCACCTCGTTGACGAGCGGGTTGCCGAGGCGCGAGACCTGCACCATCGGCCCGATCGACTGGGAGGTGCCGTTGCTGCCGAGGATCCTCAGCTTGGGCCGGCTCGCGGTGGCATAGATGCCGATCGTCCCGTTCGCAGCGGGCACCTTGACGAGATCCGTCTTCGGCACCTGCAGGGCGATCGCGTGCACGTTGTAGTTGCGCACACCGTCGACACCCGCGGCCGGCGCGAGCGGGAACGCGTGGAACCCGTTGAACGGGCGCAGGCCGCCGAGGTCGAAGATCGAGCCCAGGTCGACGAAGAACGGATCGTCGCGCGGGCCGGCGAAGACCTTGCGCCCACCGCCGAGATCCTTGACGCCGCCGTACGGGTCGTAGGTGGGGTTCGAGCGCGGCCCCACGTTCGCGGGAGGCACGGGGATGTCCGTGCCGAGCACGGTCCTCGACACCTGGTAGCCGTGACTGCTCACGATCCGGGTGACCGAGTACGTCTGCTTGACGTTCAGGTTGGCGTCGGTGCCCGAGGCGACGGGCCCGGTGTTGTAGAGGAACGTGTTGCCGTTCCCGATCGACGTCTTGAAGCGGAAGTCGTAGGTGACGTCCTCTTCGGCGTCCCCGTCGTTGTCGATCTTGATCTCGTACGAGGCGCTCGGGTCGAACTTGTAGTAGTTGGGGCCTCCGGCGGGGTCCTCGAACGGGATGTAGTTGGCGATCACCGTGACCGTGTTGGACGCGTCGGGGCTGACGAACGCGTACAGGTCGGTGTTGTCCACGGTCGGGTCGTCCGCGATCAGCGGCGCTTCCCGGTGGCTCGAAGCGGTGGCGCTCGACGGCCCGTGACCGACGAGCAGTGCCGCGAAGGCCGCGGCCGCGACAGCGGCGACGAGGCCGAGCAGTGCGATACCTCTCTTCATCTCTCCTCCTGTTCCCTGCGAGTACGTGCGTGCGCGTGCGTGGTTCGTGCCCGGGGGCGGTCCGGTTCGGACCGCCCCCGGGCACGTCGTGCGAGCGGGGCTACGGCTTCTGCAGCCCCTTCGTGTTGTCGAAGCCGCTCTTCGGGTCGGCGACGTACGGGAACGAGCCGAGCAGCTCGACGTCGTCACCGTTGACGCCGTCGCCGAGCGGCAGCTTCGTGCCCTTGAGGAAGCCGCCGACGGCCTGCTCGGCGGTATCGATCACATCGTCGCCCAGGCGACGGCCGTTCGGCCAGCCCTGGTTGTCGCCGGCCAGCACGCCGAGCCGCTGCGGCTCCTTGGTGACCGGGATGGACAGGTTCAGCCGCAGCACGTCCGCGAGCTTCGGGCCCGTGTAGTTGAGCTTCGGCACGCCCGTCAGCAGCACCGCCACGAGGTCGTCGCGGCCGGTCTCGGGCGCACCCAGCTTGTACAGCTTGTTGATCACCGCGGCGAGGATCGGCGACTCGTAGTACTTCTTGTACGCCGACTCGTTCCACGGCTGCTGGCTGTTCCAGAGGTCCTTCAGCCCGGTCGGGATCACGACCTCGTTCACGAGCGGGTTGCCGAGGCGGTTGACCTGCACCCAGCCCCCCGCGTCGCGCGTCCTCGCTCCACGGGTCGTCACCTTCTTGCGCTCCACCGAGGCCCAGGTTCCGATCGTGTCGCCCTTGGCCTTCAGGTCGGCGATCGGCACCTGGATGCCGAACGTGTGGACGCCGTACCCGGCGAAGAAGTCCTTGCCGCCACCGGCGTTGCCGGTGCCCTTGCGGATCGCGACGAGGTCGAAGATGGCACCGACGTCGCCGAAGAACGGGTCGTCACGCTGGCCGGCAAACGCCTTCGAGGCGCCGTCGTCGAACGAGACGATCGACTTCGCGGTCAGCTCACCGTACTTCGGGGTCGAGCGCGGCCCGATGTTGTTGGGAGGCGTCGTCCCGCGGGCGACCACGGTGCTCTTGCCACCCGCCACCCGCGTCACCGTGAACGGCTGTGCGGTGTCGCCGAGGAAGAACTGCCCGGTCTTCCGCTGGAACTGGAAGCGGTAGATCACGTCCGGCCTGACGTCGCCGTTCGTGTCGATCTTCAGGTTGTAGCGGGCGTTCGGCGAGAACGTGTACCAGTTCGGGCCTGCCCCCGGGTCCTCGCCCGGTATCACGTTGGCGAGGATCGTGACGGTGTTCGGCTTGTCGGGGCTCCGGAACGCGTAGACGTCCGTCAGGTCCGCCGCGGGGTCTTCCGCGATCAGCGGCGCCTCCCGGTGGCTGGACGCCTGGCCTTTGCCCGGGCCGAGCGTGAATGCCGCGGCGACAGCTGCGGCGACGAGTGCGAGCGCGAGGCCCACGATCGTTGTCCCTTTCTTCATTGGAGTCTCCTTTGGGTCGAGATCGGGATCGGCCCTTGTTCGCGGCAGCGGCGGGGTCGGTTCGATCCGGCCGGCGGCCGAACCGAACCTGGCCGTACGGCGAATCAGCGCCGTGCTGGACGTCGCCTGCTCCGTGGTAGCGTTGCCCGACCCGCGGGTCGACTGGTCCATGCGCAAGCACCTCGCACACCTCTCGGACGAAGCGCTCGTAGCGCTCGTGGCTCGGGGGGACGAACGCGCCCTGGCCGAGCTGTACGACCGCGTCGGCCGCGTCGCGTTCGGGCTCGCGTTCCGCGTGCTCCGAGACGACCGGCTGGCCGAGGACGCCGTGCAGGAGGCGTTCCTCGCCGTGTGGCGTACCGCGGCGGCCTTCCGGCCGGAACGCGCCAAGGCGAGCACGTGGATCCTCACGCTCGTCCACCGGCGCGCCGTCGACCTGGTTCGGCGCGAGGAGCGGCGGCGGGCGGAGCCGCTCGACGACGAGGCACGCGACGCCGCCACGACTGACTCGGCCGAGACGGAGGCGTGGGCCGGATTCGAGCGCGACCGCGTGCAGACGGCGCTGAAGACGCTCCCCGACGCGCAGCGCGAGGCGATCGAGCTCGCCTACTTCGGCGGCTTCTCGCAGTCGGAGCTGGCCGCGAGGCTGGGACAGCCCCTCGGTACGATCAAGAGCAGGATGTTCGCCGGGCTCGCGCGGTTGCGGGAGCTGCTCGACGACGGAGCCGAGGGAGCATCATGAACAGCGGAATTCACGAACTGACGGTTGGTTATGCCCTCGACGCCCTCGACCCGGAGGAGCGCGACGCCTACGAGGCGCACCTGCCGGGCTGCGCCGAGTGCCAGGAGGAGCTCGCGTCGTTCTCGGAGGTCGCCGGTGCGCTCGCCATGGCGGCGACCGGCCCCGTCCCGAGCCCGGAGTTGCGCGAGCGCATCCTGGCCGACGCGCGGGCCGAGCCGCAGAACGTGGTCACGCTCGCGCCGCGCCGCCGCACCGTGCCGGTGCTCGCAGCCGTGAGCACGCTCGCCGCGGCGGTCGCGATCGGGATCGGCCTCTACGCCGTGTCGCTGAACGGGAAGCTCGACGACACCCGGGCGGCGCTCTCGCGGCAACAGGGCGTGACGTCCGTGCTCGCCGATCCGACCGCACGGACGGTTGCGCTCGCTTCAGGTGACGGCAACGTCGTCGTGGCGCGCGGCGGGGAAGCAGTGCTCGTCCTCGACCGTGTCGAACGGCTCCCGGCGGGCAAGACGTACCAGTCCTGGGTGATCGGCGCCGACAGGACGCCGCACGCAGCCGGCACGTTCCAGCCGGCAGGCGGCCGGGCCGTGCTCAGGCTCGCCATGCCGGTGCCGGCCGGCGGCGTCGTCGCCGTGACGATCGAGGACGCCGGCGGCGCCACGACGCCGACGCTGCCGCTCGTCGCCGCGTCCGAGCCGGTCTAGCGCTCAGTCGAGACCAGCCGCCGGGGTGTAGAATGGAACAGCCTGGCCCTGCAGCCAGAGCCCGCCCGAAGCCCCGAAGGCCGTCCACACGCGTCAGCGTGCGAGACGTCGGAGCCCCGGCGAACGGCGTCTCGGTGCAGGGCGACACGCTCTCACCTGGCACAGAGAGAAGGGGCCCCGTTGGAGACGTTGACGGATACCTTGACCGAGCGGGTGGACAAGCTGGTACCGGCCAGCAAGGCGCCCCTCGCATGGGGCAGCCCGCGCCTTTCGGTGACACCGACCTCCGTCGCGATCGCACAGCTCGCCGCGCAGGTCGAGGCGCTGGAGAACGCGGTGCGGGAGATCGCACTCGAAGTTCAGAAGCTCTCGGACCGGAACTAGGCCGCCACCCGGTCGTCCCGCTGCGGGGCGTGTGTACGTGGCTTGCGGAGGCTTTCGTGAGCGGCGGTCGCTGCCGAACCGTCACAGAGTCGTTCCGATTCGATCCGTACACTCGTTCGCATGCCCGCACTCGCCCTCGAGCTGAAGCGCCTGTTCGGCTTCGACTCCTTCCGGCCCGGCCAGGAGGATGTGGTGCGCGCCGCCGTCGAGGGGCGCGACACTCTCGCCCTGATGCCCACGGGCTCGGGGAAGTCTCTCACCTACCAGCTCGCGGCGATGCTGCGGCCCTCCCCAACGCTCGTCCTCTCGCCGCTGATCGCCCTGATGAAGGACCAGGTCGACTCGCTGCCCCCCGAGGTGGCGCAGACGGCGACGTTCGTGAACTCCTCGCTCACTGCCGACGAGACCGGCGCGCGGCTCGCAGGGTTTGCCGCCGGCCACACGCGACTGCTGTACGCGGCGCCGGAGCGCCTTCGCAGCGCCGGCTTCGTCGAGACGCTGCGGCGCATCGGCGTCGGACTCGTCGTGATCGACGAGGTGCACTGCGTGAGCATGTGGGGCCACGACTTCCGGCCCGACTACCTGTTCATCAGGCGCGCACTCGACGAGCTCGGAGCGCCGTCCGTGCTCGGCATGACCGCGACGGCCACCCCGTCCACCGCGCGTGAGATCGCGGGGGCGCTCGGCCGCGAGCTCGAGGTCGTCCGCACGAGCGTCTTCCGGCCGAACCTCCGCTACGACGTCCAGGAGGTCTCCGGCAACGAGGACCGCCTGCGCGTGCTCGTGGAGCGGCTCGGCCGGATGCAGAGCGGCAGCGCCATCGTCTACGCCCGCTCTCGCGACTCGTGCGAGCGGATCGCCCGCACGCTCCGCGGGCACGGCTTCCGCATCGAGCACTACCACGCAGGCCTCGAGCCGGACGAGCGCACGCGCGTGCAGGACGACTTCGTGGCCGGACGCATCCAGGGCGTCGTCGCCACGACCGCGTTCGGCATGGGCATCGACAAGGCGAACGTGCGCTTCGTCTGCCTCGTCAACTACCCCGACTCGCTCGAGAGCTATGTCCAGATGGTCGGGCGCGCAGGCCGCGATGCGGCGCCGAGCGACACGCTCCTGCTCGCCAGCCCCGCCGACGCGACGGCCGTCCGGCGGTTCGCTGTGTCCGACTTGCCCCACCCGGACGACCTGCGACGCGTGTACAGGGCGGTTCGCGATGCCGGTGGCATCGTCGAGCCGGAGATGCTCGCCAGGGCCACGAGCGGGGACTCCGACCCGCGTGTCCTCGTCGGCATGCTCGAGCAGGCCGGCATCGTGCGTCGTGGCTACGACGCCGGGCGCGCCATGCGGATCGAGCTGCCCGCGCTCGACGACGGCGCCGGCGCGGCGCTCGAGGGACTGCTCGAGCGCTACGCGGCCGAGGCCGAAGCCCGGGTCGAGCGGATCGTCCGCTTCACCGAGAGCAGCCGCTGCCGCCACCTGCAGGTGGCGGAGCACTTCGGGGAGACGCTCGACGGCCCCTGCAACGCCTGTGACGTCTGCGATCCCCCGGCAGGCGAGCGGAACCGGGCAGCCGCCGAGCCGCTGCCCGGGGACGTCGCCCGTGCGATCGTCAGCGCCGCCGAGGGCCTTGCCTGGCCGGTCGGGCGGCGCTCGCTCGTCGCCATGCTGCGCGGGTCGGTGGCGGCGCCGAAGTCGACGCGCCGGTCGCCCTCGTACGGGATCCTCGAGGCCGCCTCCGAGGCCGAGGTGAAGCGCTGGGTGAAGGCCCTCGAGCACGCCGGGGCGCTGATCGAGATCGAGACCAAGGAGGGCTACCGCGTGCTGAAGGCGATCGCGGATGCTCCGTTGCCGTCGCTCGGGCCGCGAGCGGCAGGGCCGGCGGACGAGACCGTGGTGGAACGCCTGCGCTCGTGGCGCCAGGAGCGCTCACGGGCCGACGGCGTGCCGGCCTACCTCGTGCTGCACGACGCCACCCTGCGCGAGCTCGCCTCCACCAAGCCGGCCACGATCGGTGAGCTCGCCGCCGTCAAGGGCTTCGGGCCCGCGAAGCTCGAGCGCTACGGCGACGACATCCTGGGAGTGGTCGCCGCCGCCGTTTGACCTCGGCAGGCCCGTGAGGGCGGGCGAGGGCTACAATTCCTGGGTTGCGGCTTCGACGAGGCATTGGGGTCCCGCGTCGCCGGGGCCGGATTCGCAAGCTGCGCCTGCTGGCAGTGGTGACGGTGCTGTTCCTGCTCTCGGGCGTCGCGTTCTCCCTCGGCCTGGTTCGCGCCGTCGCGAGCGAGATCCCGTCGCTCGACCCCGCGCGCCAGCAGGCATCCAGCCAGGTCGACAGCTTCATCTACGCGAGCGACCGGCGCAACCCCGGCAACAAGCGCGTGCTTGCCGTCCTGCGCGGTGACGAGAGCCGCGTGCTGCTGACCGAGATCGGCGACGTGGCGCCGATCATGCGCCAGGCGATCGTGTCCGTCGAGGATCGCCGCTTCTACGAGCACAACGGCGTCGACATCCGCGGCATCGCCCGCGCGCTCTGGGAGGACATCCGCTCGCAGGGGGTGGTCGAAGGAGGCTCGACGATCACGCAGCAGTTCGTCAAGAACGCCTACGTGCGCAACGAGCAGACGGTCGCGCGCAAGGTGCGCGAGGCGGCGCTCGCCTGGCAGCTCGAGCAGAAGTGGTCGAAGAACCGCATCCTGCTCGCCTACCTCAACACGATCTACTTCGGCAACGGGGCCTACGGCATCCAGCGCGCCGCCAACACGTACTTCGGGAAAGGGGCCGGGCGGCTGACGCTCCCCGAGGCCGCGCTGCTCGCCGGGCTGCCCGCCGACCCGTCCCTCTACGACCCAGTGCAGCACCCGCGCGCCGCCCTCGCGCGCAGGAACTTCGTGCTCCGGCTCATGTACGAGCAGCGCAAGCTCACGTGGAACCAGTTCACGCTCGCCAAGCAGAGCCCGCTGCCGCAGGCCGACGACGTCCGGCTGCCGGGCACCCAGGGCCCGGCGCCGTACTTCGTCAGCTACGTGAAAGACCAGCTGATCGCCAAGTACGGTGCCCGCAGGGTCTTCGGCGGCGGACTGCGCGTGACCACCACGATCGACCTCGACCTCCAGGACAAGGCGCGCACCGCGATCGAGAAGATCCTGAAGGATCCCGACGGGCCGGCGGCCGCCCTTGTCGCGATCGATCCTCGCGACGGCTCGGTCCGCGCCATGTTCGGGGGCACGAACTTCCGTCGCAGCCAGTTCAACCTCGCCACCCAGGCGGAGCGCCAGCCCGGCTCGTCCTTCAAGCCGATCGTCCTTGCGACAGCGTTCCGCCAGGGCATCTCGCCCGTCACCCGCTTCGATTCGAAGCCGGTCGAGATCGACGCCGGCGACCGCATCTGGCGCGTCACGAACTACGAAGGCGACTACCTGGGACGCGTCGACCTGGCACGGGCGATGGTCTCCTCGGACAACGCGGTGTACGCGCAGCTGACCAAGCTCGTAGGCCCGAAGGCGATCGTCAAGACGGCGCACGCGCTCGGCATTCGCAGCGAGCTCGCCCCCTACTTCTCCATCGGCCTCGGCGCCGTCGCCGTGAACCCGCTGGACATGACGCGCGCCTACGCCACCTTCGCCAACAGCGGCAAGCGCATCGACGGATCGCTGTTCGGAGACCGGCCGCGCGTCATCGACAGGGTCGAGTTCGCCCGCGGAGGAAAGACACGCGAGAACGCCCCCGTCGCGAGGGAGGTACTCACAGAGGACGAAGCCGGCCTGCTGACGTCGATCCTCGAAAGGGTCGTCGTGTCGGGCACGGGCAAGCGGGCCGCACTCGCAGACCGCCCCGCAGCCGGGAAGACGGGAACGACCGACAACTACGGCGACGCGTGGTTCGTCGGGTATACCCCGCAGCTCGCCGTCGCCGTCTGGGTCGGGTATCCCGACGCGCTCAAGCCGATGTTGACCGAGTTCGGCGGCGAACCGGTCGCCGGGGGCACCCTCCCCGCCGAGATCTGGAAGGAGTTCATGACGCGGGCGCTGAAGCAGCAGGGGGAAGCGCCGGCGACGTTCCCGCCGACGCCGTACCTTCCGGCGCAGGAGAAGCGGATCGTCTGGCGCGGCGGCTCGTACAAGCTCGACAACGGCTACTGCCCCGGAACGACCCTTGTCGCCTACTTCGCCGGGCGCGGCCCGGCCACCACGGCCCAGTGCTACGCGAACGAGGTGACGGTGCCGCTCGTGATCGGCCTCACGCTCGATGCCGCCCGCTCGCGCCTCGACGCGGAGCCCCTCACATCCGAGACGATCGGCCTGCCCGCCAGGATCGGCACCCGGCCCGGCTTCGTGATCAAGCAGGAGCCCCGGAACGGCTTCCTCTCGGCCGGCGACTCCGTCCGGCTCTACGTGACGAGGCCCGACCCGCGCTACGGCCTCGTGCCCAACCTCGTCGGCTCCAGCCTCGCCGACGCTCGCGTGCGTCTCGGCAAGGCGAGCCTGAAGCCCCGGGTCGTCTACGCGAGGGGCCCTGCCGGCACGATCGTGGAGCAGACACCGGAGGCCGGTGTCGCGGCGGGGCCGGGCCTCAAGGTGAGGCTCGTCGTGGGCCGCGCGAAGCCCACCGCGACCCCCTGACCACGTAGCGCCACGGCAGAGCGGACGCCTTCGTGATGCCGACGCGCGGCGTCGCGTCGATCTCGACCGTCCCTGCCGGCGGGTACAGCCGGAAGGGGGGCAGGTCGAGCTGCGCGCCGTCGTGGTCGCCCGTGAGACCGAGCGCCTGCGTGAGACGGCCGGGGCCGGCACAGAGCAGACGGGCATCCGAGAGACGGCGGCGCTCACACATCTTCTCGAGGCCGTGCGTCGGCTCGAGTGCCCGCAGCAGCACGGCCGCGCCGACCCCTGCCGGCCCACAGACCACGTTGGCGCACCAGTGGATCCCGTACGAGTGGTAGACGTAGAGGCGGCCCGGCGGACCGAACATGGCCCGGTTGCGCGGCGTCTCCCCACGATACGAGTGGCTCGCGGGATCGTCCGGCGCGTAGGCCTCCACCTCCACGATCGTCCCGCCGACGCCGTCGACGAGCAGCGTCCAGCCCAGCAACGCAGGCGCGGCCTCGAGCACGGGCCGCTCCACCAGCTCGAGCAGGCTCACTCGTCCGGGACGAAGAGCTGCGGGTGCTGCGGGGCCCTGCGCGCCGCCCGGGCACCCGCCGGATCGGGATCCGCCCCCATCTCCTCGAGGATCGTCTCCTGCGTGCGGGAGGCCACGATCGGCTCGGCGATTCCCTCGACCCAGACCAGCGTCCGGCGACCGTTGCCCCGCTCGTCGCCCGTGATCGGCTCGAGCGCGTAGATCCGGTCGGCGCGGGCGTACTTGCCGAAACCGAGGAAGACCATGCGCGACGGCTTGGAGGTCATCGTCGGCACAGTATGGGGGATGGAGTCCGTCTGGGACTACCCGCGCCCTCCGCGCCTCGAGCCGGTGGCGCAGCGCATCCGCGTCGTGCTCGGCGGCGCAGTCGTCGCCGAGACGACCCGTGCGCATCGCGTGCTCGAGACGAGCCACCCGCCGGTCTACTACGTGCCCCTGGACGACGTCGCCTCCGGCGCCCTCGAGCCGGCGCAGGGGCGCGGCTCCTTCTGCGAGTGGAAGGGCGCCGCCTCCTACTACGACGTGATCGGCGGGGACGGACGCCGCGTGGAGCGCGGCGCGTGGACCTACCCGTCCCCCGCTCCCGGCTACGAGCCGATCCGCGGCGCCGTGGCCTTCTACGCCGGCCCCATGGACGAGTGCACGGTGGGCGACGAGCGGGTCGAGCCGCAGCCCGGAGGCTTCTACGGCGGCTGGATCACCCGCGACCTGGAAGGGCCGTTCAAGGGAGCGCCGGGAACGGCGGGCTGGTAGCCCGCACCCCGTACGCCGAGTCCCTCACCCCAGCGCGTGCCGCAGCGCGTCCACCACGGTGTCCTGGTCTTCCTCGCCGAGGCGCGCGTGGAACGGCAGTGCCAGCGTCCGCTTGCTCTTCTCCTCCGCGATCGGGCACAGCCCCTCGCCGAAGCCGTACCGCTCGCGCATGTAGGACTGCAGATGGATGCAGGGGAGATAGCGGGCGGTGCCGATCCCTCTCTCCGTCAGCACGGCGATCACCGCCTCGCGGTCGACGTCTGCCGGCAGCTCGACCACGTACACGAACCACGAGCGGACGTGGTCGGCGTCGTCGGGGCACGGAAGGCGCAACCCCTCTATCCCCTCGAGCAGCGCCGTGTACCGCGCCGCCACCTGCTGCCGGGCGCTGAGGATGCGCTCGAGCTTCTCGAGCTGCCCGATCCCGATCGCCGCTCTGATGTCGTCGATGCGGTAGTTGAAGCCGAGCCGCGCGTGATCGAGCCAGCCGCCGCCGTCCGCCCGGCCCTGGTTGCGCAGGCTCTTGAGCAGCCTCCAGGTGTCCTCCGACCAGGTCGTCACCACGCCGCCCTCGCCCGTGGTGATCTGCTTGTTCGGGTAGAACGCCCACACGGCGTCCTGGCCCTGAGCTCCGAGCGGACGCCCCTTGTAGACGGCGCCGAGTGCCTCGCAGGAGTCGTCGATCAGGGCCAGGCCGCGCCGTTCGCAGATCGCTTGCAATTCTTCCAACTCGCTCGGGTATCCGAAGATGTCGACCGCGACGACGGCCTTCGTGCGGTCGGTCGCCGCCGCCTCGACAGCGGCCGGATCGAGATTCAGCGTGCGCGGGTCGATGTCGGCGAACACCGGTGTCGCGCCCTCGTAGATGGCGCAGTTCGCCGAGGCCACGAACGAGTACGGGGACGTGATCACCTCGTCGCCCGGCCCCACGCCGGCGGCGACACACAGCATGTGCAGGCCGGCGGTGCCGCTCGACACGGCTGCCGCGTACGGTGCTCCGACGGCCTCGGCGAAGAGCTCTTCGAACCGGTCGATCCAGGGGCCGAGCGACAGGCGGCCCGACCGCAGCACCTCGACGACGAGCTCCTCCTCCCGCTCGTCGAGCCAGGGAGCCGAGAGGCCGATGTGATTCCGCTGCGCGGAATCATTAGTGGGGCGTCTCACAACGTTCGACCGGGATCGTACGTTGTGAGACGCCCCACTCGATGCTTGTTGCATGGTGACCAGCTGCTGCGCAGCTGGTCACCATGATCCTGAAGGGGCGCGCTTCGCGCGCCCGGGGTTTCGCGTGCAACGTTCCGAGACGCCGCACTAGAGGCGACGACCGGATTGGACATGGCCTGGGAGACCAACCGTCTCGACTAGAGATTCGCGACTTCGTCGCGAATCTCGACGACGTCGAGCCAGCTCGACCAGCGCTCGCTGCGGCCGTTCACCGTGTCGAGGTAATGCGTCTGGATCTCGCGCGTGACGGGGCCGACGCCGATCTCCTGGTCGTCGACGGCGCGAACCGGCGTCACCTCGGCGGCGGTGCCGGTCATGAACACCTCGTCGGCCAGGTAGAGGTCGGAGCGGATCAGCGGCGCCTCCTCGACGGCGTGGCCGAGGTCGCGGGCGATCGTCAGCACGGCGTCGCGGGTGAGGCCCGGCAGGATCGAGGTCGACAGCGGCGGCGTGCGCAGGACGCCGTTCCTGACGACGAAGATGTTCTCTCCGGGCCCGTCCGCGACGTACCCGTCGTCGGTGAGCAGGATCGCCTCGTCGTAGCCGGCGCGGCGCGCCTCCGTCGTCGCGAGCATCGAGTTGAGGTAGACGCCGCTCGCCTTCGAGACGTGCGGGATCGTGTTCGGGCCGACGCGCTTCCAGGACGAGATGCTCGCGGTGATGCCCTTCGCCAGCGCGTCCTCGCCGAGGTAGGCGCCCCACGGCCAGCTCATGATCACCGTCTCGACCGGGTTCCCCTGCGTCGAGACTCCGAGCTGGCCGTACCCGTAGAAGGCGATCGGCCGGATGTAGCAGGCGGGCAGCCCGTTCGCGCGCACGAGGTCGTGTGTCGCATCCCGGAGCTCCGAGACGGAGTACGGGATCTCCATGTACAGGAGCCGTGCCGAGTCGTGCAGCCGCTGGATGTGGTCGCCGAGACGGAACACGGCAGGCCCTTTCGGCGTCTCGTAGCAGCGAATGCCCTCGAACACACCGGAGCCGTAGTGGAGCCCGTGCACGCCGACGTGGACCTTCGCGTCGGCCCAGTCGACGAGCTCGCCGTTCATCCAGATCTTC
>DAIOGR010000010.1:0-19216 GCA_036745155.1 Gaiella sp. | reverse complement strand
CCACGAGGCCGACACCGGCTACCTCGTCACGAAGGGCAAGACGACCGAGACGAACGTCCCCGGCGTCTTCGCCGCCGGTGACGTCCAGGATCACGTCTACCGGCAAGCCGTCACGGCCGCCGGCTCCGGCTGCGCCGCAGCGCTCGACACGGAGCGGTACCTCAGCGAGCAGCGCCACGCCGCGCTGACCGCCGCCAAGGCCGGCTGAGAGTCGCCCCAGCCGGAAGCGGCTGTACCCTCGGGCCGTGGTCTCCGAGGGCACTATCACCTTTCAGGCCGGCGTGCCAGGGACGCATGCCCGCCTCGGCTGGATGCTGGCTCCGCTCGCCGTCGGCCTGGGCACGCTCGTCGTGGCGGCGGTCGCGCTCTGGCCGTTCCGATCGCTCTCGACGGACGAGGCGGTTGCGGTCAACCGGGCGCGGCAGCCGTTCGGTGACCTGCTCCACACGATCGCGCACCACGAGCCGGCACAGGCCGGCTACCTGCTGACTCTCAAGGCGGCCACACTCGCCGGAACGGACGAGCGGACGCTGCGCGCCGCCTCCGCGCTCGCGCTCGCGCTTGCCGCCGCGCTGATGGTCGTGCTCGCAACGCTCCTGCTCGGCCGCGTGGAGGGCCTCGTTGCAGGCGTGGCGCTCGGGGCGAACGCAGGAGCCGTCGCCGTCTCGGTCGAGGCAGCCCCCTACGCTCTCGGTCTGCTCGGGGTCGTGGTCGCCACGCTCCTTTTCGTGGCGGCGGTCGAACGTCGCAGTCCGTGGTTGTGGGCGCTCTACGCCGTCGCCTGCCTCGTGCTGCCGCTGATCCACCCGCTGGCGGCCAGCGTGCTGCTCGCGCACGCGGCGGCACTCGTCGTCCGGCCCGGGCGGCGCGATCCGGGCGCCGGCATTGTCATCGCTGCAGCCGGCCTGGCGGGCGCCGCCGTGATCGTCGGCTGGCTGGCCCTCGACAGGCTCGATGCGCCCGACGGCACGGGCGGCTTCGATCTCTGGGAGGTTGTCAACGGCCTGATACGGGCCGCCGGCTGGAGCCCACTGCTCGCTCTCGCTGCTGTCGCGGGCCTGGCAGCGCTTCTCGCCGGCGGACCTGCTCAGCCGCCGGCCTGGAAGTCCACGCTCGTCGCCGGGTTGGTCGCCGCCCCTGGCGTCGTCACGATCCTCGCGGCCGCTGCGCTGCCTGTGTTCCCCACCCACGCCCTCATCGTCTGCGCACCCGGGATCGCTCTCGCGGCGGGCGCCGCCTACCGGCTCGTATCCGACTCAACCGTGCTGTGGGTCGCGGCCGGCTGCGTTCTCGCCGTGTCGGCCGTGACAGTGGGCGCCGTGGTCGCGGCGGAGCCAGGCGAGGACTGGCGCGCGCTCGCCGCCGCCGCACGCCAGGTGCGTGGGCCCCGGGAGACGATCGTCGTCCTGCCCGAGCGCTCCCGCGCGGCCTTCGCGTACTACGCGCCCTATGTGCGCACGAGCTACTACGCCCGCGGCGACGGCGCCTGGGTGGCCGTCGTCGCCGACGGTCCCGCCTCGGCGATCGCCCTCGGACGGCGCGCCGTGCGCACGCCGCGGTACGCCTTGCTGCGGCAGTTCCGCTACGGCGACCATCTACGGCTGCAGCACTGGGTGCGGCCGTGAGGAGCGGGTCTACACGCGGCTCGACGGGCAGAGATCGGCGAGCACGCAGACCTCGCAGCGGGGCTTACGGGCGTCGCACACCCGCCGGCCGTGCCAGATCACGAGGTGCGGGAAGCGCGCCCAGTCGGCGCGTGGGACGAGCTTCACGAGGTCGCGCTCGATCTTGACGGGGTCGTCGTGCCTCGTCAGCCCAAGGCGCTGCGCAATCCGGCGCACGTGGGTGTCGACCACGATCCCCTGCGCGTGCCCGAGCTCCGACGCCACCACGTTCGCCGTCTTGCGCGCCACGCCCGGCAGGCGCAGCAGCTCGGGGATGGTGCGCGGCACCTCCCCGTCGAACTCCTCGAGCAGCACGCGCATGGCGCCCCGGATCGCCTTCGCCTTCTGCCGGTAGAACCCGGTCTGGAAGATGTCCTGCTCCAGCTCCTCCTGCGACACCGCCAGGTAGTCCTCGGGCCGCCGGTACTTGACGAACAGCCGCCCCGTGACCCGGTTGACGTTCACGTCGGTCGTCTGCGCCGACAGCATCACGGAGATCAGCAGCTCCACGTCGCTCTCGAAGCGCAGGGCGATCTCGGCGTCGGCGTGCTCCTCGGCCAGGCGCGCGACGATCGGCCCGATCCGCTGCCGCCGTGTACCGAGGCCACGACGCTGCGCCTCGCCGACGAAGCTACGCGCCACGGAGGCTCTCGAAGTAGGCGGACACCTCGTCCGCTCCGGGCGGGTCGAGCAGCTGCCCGGCATGGTCGGCGGCGTCCGGATGCCCGGACGCCAGGATCGCCGAGGCTGCCTCCTCGACGTCGTAGTCGGTGCGAAGCAGCTCGATCGTGTCTCCGAGCAGCGCCCAGAAGGCACCCCTTGTCCCCTCGTACGGCCTGCCCACGCTCCCTGCGTTGACGAGGCGGCGGCCACCCCCGAGGCGGCGATCGGCCTGGACGTGCGTGTGCCCGCACACGACGAGGTCGAACGTGGCATCGGCCAGCGCAGCCTCGAGCTGGTCGTCGGGGGTGAGGCGGGTGACGATCTCCTCATCGGATCGTGGCGTGGCGTGGCAAAAGGTTGCGCCCCCTGCGACATCGAGCTCCACCGTCAACGGCCAGGCGGCGACACGCGTGAGCCGCTTCGACCCGAGCGCGGCAGCGCACCAGGCACCACCGTGCGCGGCCGCTCGCTCGACCACCTCACGATCACCGTTCCCTCGCACGAAATGGACGCGGGCGCCGAGGGAGCCGAGACGATCGAAGCACGCGGCGGGCATCGGCCCCGCCACGAGGTCACCGCCGCAGACGACGACGTCCGCACGGGCAAGCCGGGGATCGGCGAGCACCGCCTCGAGCGCCGGCAGGTTTCCGTGGACGTCGTAGAGCGCCGCGGCCCGCATCACTCCGCAGTCGCGAGGGCCGGCTCCGACCAGGACGGCCCCCCACCGAGCCGGGGGCCCGCGCAGACGACGTCCAGTGCCGGGCAGCCGGAGCACGCGAACGGGCTCGGCGTCGGCCGGAAGTCGCCCGCGCGAATGCCGGCGATCGACGCCGCCAACGCCGCCTCGAGCCGCGGCACATCCTCGGCCGTGAAGCCCGTCGTGACGACCGCTTCGGGCGCCTCGAGAAACTGGTAGACGACCTCCGCCTCGCGGGCGCCGGCGCGCAGGCAGGCAAGCGCGTACACCGTCCTCTGCGTCCCGTACTCCTCCTCGACGACGGCGGACGGGTCGCGGCCGAGCAGCGCGTTCGTCTTGTAGTCGAGCACGAGCGCCCGCCCGCCGTCGTGCCAGAGCACGTCGAGGCGGCCGTTCACGAGCACGCCGTCGACGTCGAATGCGAACGGGCGCTCCGGCCGCGCGCCGGGGAGGCCGGCGATCCTCCGCGCGAGGTCGGACCCGCAGTAGGCCTCGACCAAGGAGCCGATCCTCGCGGTCTCCTCGTCGGTCGCCTGCGGGTACCAGCCTCTCACGATCCGAGCCAGCTCCTCCTGCGACGGCGCGACCGGCGCGGCGAGGTCGACACGCTCGAGCAGCCGGTGCACGGCGTCCCCGAGCTCGGTCGCGTGGAGCCCGCCACCCCCCTGCCCCTCCCACGGCGCCGGCTGCATCCCTGCGACGCGCTCGGCGTAGAAGCGGTAGGAGCAGCGGTCGAACAGCGAGATGGCGCTGTACGAGAGCCGCCTCACAGGTTGCAACGGTGGGGCCGGTATCTCGGCGAGCGCGTGCAGCCGCGGCGCGGGCTCCGGGAGCTCCTCGCCGGCGCCTTCGAACAAGACCAGCTGACCGGGCTCGTCCTCGGGCTGCGCTGCCGTCGCCGCTCCCGTCCCCACCGGCTCCGGCGCGTAGCGGTTCATGCGCAGGACGACGCCGGCGGCGCCCCGCTCCACCTCGATCGGCCCCTTTCCCTCCGTCCGCAGCTCCTGCTCGAGCGCCAGCCGCTCCAGCACCCAGGCGATCGGCGTGCGCTCCGGCCGCTCGCTCTCCAGGTCGACCGAGCCGGACACGATCAGGCGCTCCATCGCCCGGGTCATGGCGACGTAGTAGAGGCGCAGGCGCTCCGCCTCGTCCTCGCGCTCCCGCACGTCCTTGACCTCCTGGTAGGACGTCGTCCCGACGCGCGAGCCCGTGGCCGGGTGGGCCACCTTGAACCCGAAGCGGCCGTCGGAGAGACACAGGATCTCGTCCACCCGCGCACGGTCGCGCCCCGCGTCCGCGACGACGACCACCTTGAACTCGAGCCCCTTGGCAGTGTGGATCGTGAGCAGCCGCACGGCATCGGCCCCTTCCTCCTCGGACACCGCGTCCAACTCGCGCGCGCCCGCCTCCTCCTGCTCGGCCACGAAGCGCACGAAACCCTCGATGTCAGGGCCACGCAGCTCCTCGTACGAGCGCGCCAGGCGCGCCAGCTTGCGCAGGTTCGCGTACCGCCGGCGCCCGTCCCGGCGGGCGAGTACGGCCAGGTCGTAGTCGTGCTCCGTGACGATGCGCTCGCAGAGCAGCTCGAGCGACACCTGCGAGGAGGCCTCCACGAGCCGCTCGTACCGCTGCAGGAAGGCCCGCACGAGCCGCCGGTCGTCGTCGGCGAGGTCCGGCGGCAACGCGCGCTCGATGCCCCGGAAGATGGGCCGCCGCTCGGCACCCGCGCGGATCAGCACGAGGGCATCGTTCGACACGCCCACGAACGGTGAGGCCAGCACCGTCAGCAGCGCCTCGTCGTCGTAGCGGTTGTGCAGCAGCCGCAGGTACGAGAGCAGGTCGACCACCTGCTGCTGGCCGAAGTACCTCCGCCCCGTCATCCGGTAGGTGGGCAGGTCGAGCGCCCGCAGCTCCTCCTCGAACCACTCCGCGTCGGTGCCCGCAGCGAAGAGCAGCACGATCTCCCCCGGCGTCGCCGCGCCTGCGTCGACGAGCTCCCGCACGCGCTGGGCCACCTGTCGCGCCTCGGCACGCCGCCAGTGCAGGCCGGTGCCGGAGAACGAGCCCTTGTCGGTGACGAGCAGCTCCACCGGCGTGCCGAACAGCGGCTCGCCGTAGCCGTCGGCGGGATCGAGGGGCTGGAAGTCACCTCCGAACTCCGTTGCGAAGAGCTCGTTCACCGCGGCCAGCACCTCGGGCCGCGACCGGTAGTTGAGCGTCAGCGGGAGCACCTGCGGCGCCGCCTCCCGGCGCTCGCGGAAGACTGCCACGTCGGCGTGACGGAAGCCGTAGATCGACTGGAACTCGTCCCCCACGAAGAAGAGCTCCTTCTCGGGGCCCGCCGAGAGCAGGTCGATGACCTCCGTTTGCAGGCGGTTCGTGTCCTGGAACTCGTCGACCATGATCGAGCGGAAGCGCAGCTGCTCCGTCTCGCGGACGACGGCGTGATCGCGCAGGAGGTCGCGGGCGCGAAGCTGGAGGTCCTCGAAGTCGAGTGCCGACTCGCGATCCTTGGCCGCCGCGTAGGCGCCGGCGAACCCGACGAGCAGCTCTTGCAGGAGCTCGCGGTCGCGCGCCGCCAGCTCCTCGAGCGCTGCGGCGCGCAGAGCCTTGCGGGCATCGTTGTACGTCGCGGCGCGCACGCCGCGGGCCCCGTGCTCTTCGAGCTCGAGCAGCCGCTCGGGCAGGCTCGTCGTCGCGAGCAGGTCGAGCGCCCCCCGCGCCGCCGTCCGCTGCGCAGCGGTGGCGTTGTCGTCGGCCACGAGGCAGCGTGCGGCCTCCTCGAGCTGCGCGATCAGGTCGGGCAGACCCTCGCGCTTGCCCGGCTCGAGCACGAGCTCTCGACCCGCCGAGCGCAGGGTGTCGTACACGCTGACGAGCATCGAGCGGAGCCCGTGCGTGCGATACGTGGCGAGCAGCTGCCAGCGGTCGGGCTCGTCGGCGGCGCAGAACGCGGAGAGCGCGGCCGTGAACGCCTCACCCTGCAGCACGCGGGACTGGGGCTCGTCCAGCACGCGGAAGCGTGGGTCGATCCCGGCGGCCAGCGGATACGCGGTGAGCAGCCGGCGGCAGAACCCGTGGATCGTCGAGATCCAGGCACCGTCGAGCTCACGTGCGAGCTGCGGGCGCCCGAGCTCGAGCAGCCGCTCGCGAATCCGCCCGCGCAGCTCGCCCGCCGCACGATCCGTATAGGTGATCACGAGCAGCGAGTCGACGTCGAGGCCGTCGTCGACGACCGAGCGCGCGAACCGCTCCACCAGCACGCTCGTCTTCCCGGTGCCGGCGCCCGCTGCCACGAACACGCTGCCACGGGCGTCGATCGCCGCCCGCTGCTGCGGGTTGGGCGAGCGGCTCACGGCCGCTCCTTGCGGCAGATCCGCCACAGGTCGCACCAGGCGGGACACTCCCCTCCCTGCGGGTCGTGCCGGACGTCGCCGCCGCGGATCCGCTCGGCCAGCGCAACCGCCGTCTCCCTCGCGTGCTCGACCTCGGCCTCGAACGCGTCGGGCTCCAGGTAGTCGCCGGCGACGAAGCCGGGAACCTGGTCGTCTGCCGCGCGCAGCATCCCGCGCGGGCGCCTGCCGCCCCCGAGTGGCATGTAGACGCCGCCCATCGGCTCCAGCCCGAGCTGGTCGCGCAACACGAGCATGTACAGCGGGATCTGCAGCCGCCCCTCCTCGCGGATCTGCGTCGCGGTCGGCGCGGCACCCGACTTGTAGTCGACCACAATGCCCCGGGCGCTGAGCGGGTCGGCGTCGACGCGGTCGATCTTCCCGGTCACCGAGACGCCGGGCGCCAGCTCGTACGACTGGAAGAGCACCTCGAGCCGCCGGGGGACGAACGAGGACTTCGCGGCGGCCTCGTCACGGACGAGCTGCTCGAGATCTCGCTGCATGCTCTGCGTGAGCTCGCGGCGCTGGAGGTCGGTGACGTCGATGCGCAGGCCCGAGTCGATCGCGCTCTGGACGCAGCGGTGCATCAGGCCGACTGCCTCCTCGACGTTCTCCGGCGTCACCCGCTCCGCCCCGGGGATCGCGCTCGGCAACTGGGAGTAGAACCGCTGCAGGGCGACGTGGGCGATCGACCCGCGCATGCGCGCGTCCACCGCCTGGTCGATCTCGCCGGGCCGGAGGTAGCGCTCCACGAACCAGGCGGAGGAGCAGCCGGCCATGCGCTCCAGGTCGGTGACGCGGAACGTCTCCCGTGCGCCGAGCAGCGCCAGCGCCCGGGGATGGGCGATCCTCGTCGGACGGGAGAACGCACGGTTCGCCCGCGCGAGCTTCCGCCCCCAGCCGTTCGCGAGCGCGAGCGCCTCTGCGCCGCGGAGGTCCACGGCGGCGAGGCCGGCGAGCGACCGCAGCCGCTCCCGCTCCGTGGGCGCCTCCTCCAGCGGCCACGTGAGCCGTGAGAGCGGGCGCCGCGTCGTGTGCCGGCGGATGTCGTCCGGGTCGAACAGCACCCGCACCGCCTCCCAGAACGGGCTCGGCTCGCGCGGCGAGCCCTCGTCCGTCGCCGCCTCACGCACGAGCGTGAGCCTGCGGGCCGCCCGGGTGCAGGCGGTGTAGAAGAGGTAGCGGTCGCGACTCGCCTGGTCGGGGCGCTCGAGCCGGGCGCCCTCCACGTCGAGGGCGCGCCGGCTGTCGTCGCCGAGGAACGGCGAGGTCGAGGGCCGCCCGGGCAACGACCCCTGCTCCAGCCCCAGCACGAAGACGGCGTCGAACTGCCGTGTCCGAGCGCGAGCGAGGTCGAGCACCGCCACGCGCCCGGCCTGCGCGGCGCCGTCCCCGCGCACGGTCGCATGCTCGAGCGCAGTGAGCACGTCCTCGCGGGCGACGGGCTCGAACTGCTCGAGCTCGCCCAGCACGCGTACGACGGCGTCGTAGGCTCGGAGGTCGCGGCGTGACGCGTCGGTGACGGGCGGCGCGCCGAGCCCGTGCGCCCCGGTGAGCATCGTCTCCACGACGGCGCGCACCGTTTCGACCGGCCCGCCGCCCCCGTCGATCAGGTCGAGCACCGGCAGCGGGCGCCCGTTGCGCAGCTTCACCGTCTCCTCCACGGTGCGCTCGGCCGTGGCCACCGCCCGTCCTCGGAGGCGCCCCTCGAGCCAGTCGACGTCGAGGCGCGGCAGGCCCGAGAAGGGCGAGCGCAGGTAGGCGTACAGCTCGCGCCGCCCTCCGCCGAGCCATGCGTAGCGGAGCAGGGAGGAGAGCGCCTGGCCGAACGCCGTCGAGCCGAGGCGCATGCGACCTTCGACCGCGAAGGGAACGCCCAGCGAGCCGAACGCCGTCTCGACGCCGGCACGGAGGCGGTCGAGAGACGGACACACGACACCGATCGCCTCGGGACGCGTGCCGCGAGCCACGAGCTCGAGGATCTCCTCCGCAACGAGCTCGAGCGTGGCGCGCCGGCCCGCGCCTTCCAGGAAGCGAATCGAGCCGTCGAGGGGGACCGTCGGCGCCTCGTCCGCGAACAGGTGCCTCTCCACGTGGGCGACAGCGGCGGGCAGGAACGTTCCCGAGCGCGGCGGCAACTCCACGATCTCGCTCCCGGCGAGCGCGGCCAGATCGCGGGCTGTCCGGGCAAGCGACGCGAACACGGCGCGCCCCGGCTCGTACGGCAGCGAGACGTGGACGTCACCACGGGCCGAAAGCGCCTCGAGCAGGCGCCATTCGGCGCCGGTCAGGTCCTCGAAGCCGTAGGCGAGCACGGGCGAGCCGCTCCACGCGTCGAGCTCACCGGTCAGCCGCTCCAGTGCCCGCGTGCGGAGCATGCCGCGATCCCAGGCACCGCGGCGCTCGAGCTCGCCGCGATACGCGCTGGTCAGTGCCGCCAGATCGGGGTCGAGCCGGTGAGGCTCGACCAGGCTCGCTTCGAGCTCGGTCAGCGTGGTCGCGAGGGCTTCGGAGAACCCCCGGAACCGTGCCGAGCGTCCCGCCTCGCCGAGCTCGGCCGAGGCGACGACGCGGCGCACGAGCAACGCCCGCTCTGCGTCCCCGATCAGGCGGCGGCCACCGTCGCTGCCGCCGCGCGCGAGCGCCTCGAAGAGCGTGTCGAACGTCCCGACCGTCCCGGCGAGCAGTGCGCCGTTTCGCGCGACGAGCTCGCGCTCCACCCGATCCACGTCTGCCCGGGTGGGTACGAGCAGCCACGGATCTCGGGCCAGGTCGGCGAGAAACCGGTCGAGGAGCAGGGCGACCTTACCGGCGTGAGCCGGGCCGACGACGAGCGAAAGACCCATGGGCGCATCGTAGTCCGGCGCCCGCCGGCCACTCCCGGGGCGGCCGGCCCCGATGCCGGAAAGAGCGGGAATTCGAGCCCTGTGGCGCCTGCCGGCGGACGCGCGCGCAGCGCGCCCGCCGGCGGCAACCGCTACGCGATCGCCTTGGGCTTGCGGCCCCGCCTCGCCACGGCGTTGCCCGGCATCGAGCCCGCGCAGCTGTCGCAGAGATCGGCGGCTTTCGCGCCGCGCCGCGCGTCGGTGAACGTGACGCGCATGATTGCGCCCTTGCCCTCGTCCACCTCGCTGCCACACTTGTCACACACGAGCACGGTCTTTCGAGCCACGATTCCTCCTGGTCTGCGTTCGGCTTGGTCGTGAGCAGACTAGATGACCGTGTGGTAATTGGCAACGGACATTGACGATTGCATTACGTGGCCCAACTCCTCCGAGGCGGGCCGTCAAGGACGCTTGCGGCGGTCACTACAATCCGGCGCGATGGATTCGCGCACGATCGTCGTTCTCGAGGGAGACCAGACCGGGCAGGAACTGCTCGAGGCCTCGCTGCGCGTGCTGCAACCCGACGTGATCGGGCTCGAGCTGGCGCTGCCACGGTACGACCTCTCGCTCGAGCACCGTCGCGCTACCGCCAACGCGGTCGTGCACGAGGCGGCCCGGGCGATCCGCGAGCACGGGCTCGGGCTCAAGGCTGCGACGGTGACCCCGGAAACGTCCGACGGCGTCGGCTCCCCGAACAGGATCCTGCGTGAGGAGATCGGCGGCAAGGTGATCGTCCGCACGGGCCGTCGCATTCCGGGCGTCGTGCCGCTGGGCGGCGTCCACTCGCCCATCTCGGTGGTGCGCATGGCCGTCGGTGACGCGTACGGCGCGAAGGAATGGCGTGAAGGCGAGGGCGAAGCGGAGGTCGCGTTCCGTACGGAGCGGATCGAGCGTGGCATCTGCCACGCGGTCGCAGAGTTCGCCTTCCGCCAGGCCGAGCGCATGGGTGCCAAGGTGTTCGGCGGCCCGAAGTACACGGTCAGCCCGATCTACGAGGGCATGCTGAAGGAGGAGATGGACGCGGCGGCCGACCGCCATCCCGACGTGAAGTACGAGCCGCAGCTGATCGACGCGACGTTCGCCCTGCTGATCTCGTCGAGCGGCTCGCCCATGGTGATCCCGGCGCTGAACCGCGACGGCGACATCCTCTCCGACCTGGTGCTGCCGCTCTTCGGCTCGATCGCGGGCTCGGAGTCGCTGCTCGTCGCGTTCGGCGACGACTACGTGCCGTCGGCGCTGATGGCGGAGGCTGCCCACGGGACGGCGCCGTCGCTCTTCGGCAAGGACGTGGCCAACCCGATGGCGATGATCCTTGCCGCCGGCGCCCTGCTCGCCCACGCCGAGGACGAGGAGTGCCAGACCGCCGGCCGGGCGATCCGCGAGTCCTGCCTGGAGTCGGTGGCCGAAGGCGTGCGCACCGCCGACCTCGGCGGGGACGCCGGCACGTCCGGGTTCACCGACGAGGTGATCCGCCGGACGCGCACCAAGCTCGAGGTCTGGTCAGGCATGTAGGGGCGAGCCGCGCCTTAAAGGCCGGCTCACACCACGGCTGCCATCGAATCGTCGAGGACGATCTCCCCCGCCGAGAAGGCGTCGACGAAGGCCCTGGCGATCTCGGGGTCGAACTGGGAGCCGGCGCAGCGCTCGACCTCGTCGATCGCGGTATCGGCTGTGAGCGCGTCGCGGTAGGGCCGAACGGAGGTCATGGCGTCGAACGCGTCGGCGACGGCGAGGATGCGTCCCTCGACGGGGATCTCATGCCCCGCGCGCCTGGTCGGGTAGCCGGCGCCGTCCCAGCGCTCGTGGTGGAAGAGCACGTAGGGGAGCGCCGGCGCGAACGAGCGCACCCCGGCGATCAGCCACGCCCCCTCGACCGGGTGGGCGCGGATCTCGGCGAGCTCCGACTCGTCGAGCGGCCCCGGCTTGGCAAGCACCTCCGGCCGGATGTTGACCTTGCCGACGTCGTGGAGGGCGGCACCCAGGTGCAGCTGCTCGAGCCGCCCGCCGTGCCAGCCGAGCCGTCGCGCCACCGCCTCCGCATGAGCGGAGACACGTGCGGTGTGGCGTTCGAGCGTCGGGTCGCAGATGCTCATCGCCGCTGCGAAGGTCTCGAGCTGGGTCACGAGCAATGAGGTTCCCCTCACACGCGGAAACCCCTTCCCGTAGATTGGTCCCATGCGAGTTGCAGTCCCGCGTGAGGCCGCGCCCGGCGAACGCCGGGTCGCTCTCGTTCCCGAGTCGATCGGGCGCCTGACAGGCGCCGGCTTCGAGATCGCGGTCGAGCGCGGCGCGGGCGCAGCGGCAGGGTTCACGGACGAGGCCTATGCCGAGGCGGGCGCCACGCTGGCGGAAGGAGCCGCCCTCTACGAGGGGGCCGACGCCGTCGTCCGGGTGGCGAAGCCCTCTGCCGACGAGGTCGCCGAGCTGAAGGACGGCATCGTCCTGATCGGCTTCCTGACGCCGCTCACCGATCCGGAGGGAGTCGCCCGGCTGACCGCGCGCGGGGTCGTGGGGTTCGCGATGGAGTCGGTGCCGCGCATCACGCGTGCGCAGTCGATGGACGCGCTCTCCTCGCAGGCGACGGTGGCCGGGTACAAGGCCGTCATCATCGCGGCCGACCGCGTGCCGAAGATGTTCCCCCTGCTGATGACCGCGGCCGGCACGGTCGCGCCCGCCAGGGTGCTCGTGATGGGAGCAGGCGTCGCCGGCCTGCAGGCGATCGCGACGGCGCGGCGGCTCGGTGCCGTCGTCTCGTCGTTCGACGTGCGTCCCGCTGTGAAGGAGCAGGTGGAGTCGCTCGGCGCCACGTTCCTCGATCTCGGTGTCAAGGGTGAGGAGACGGAGGGCGGCTACGCGAAGGAGCTGACCCCGGAGCAGCAGGCGGCGCAGCAGGCCGCGCTCGAGCAGCGGATCCCGGACTTCGACATCGTGATCACGACGGCGCTCGTGCCGGGGCGGCCGGCGCCGAAGCTGATCCCCGCCTCGGCGGTGCAGCACATGCGGCCCGGCAGCTGCATCGTCGACCTCGCTGCCGAGGCCGGCGGCAACTGCGAGCTCACGCAGCCGGGCGACGAGATCATCCGTGACGGCGTGACGATCGTCGGCTTCACCAACCTGCCGTCGCAGATGGCGTTCCACGCGAGCCAGCTCTACTCCCGCAACGTGGTCGCGCTGCTGCAGCATCTCGCTCCCGGCGGCGAGCTGACGCTCGACTTCGAGGACGAGATCACGGCCGGCGCCTGCGTCACCCGAGCCAAGGAGGTATCCGCGTGAGCAGCGGCATTTCCCTCGTGATCGAGCTGACGATCCTCGTTCTCGCCATCTTCCTCGGCTTCGAGGTGATCTCGAAGGTGCCCGCGATGCTGCACACGCCGCTGATGTCGGGCACGAACTTCATCCACGGCATCATCATCGTCGGCGCGATCGTGGTGCTCGGCGGCGCCGACGACACGTTCCTCAAGATCGTCGGCTTCGTCGCGATGGTGCTCGCCACCGCGAACGTGGTGGGCGGCTGGTTCGTGACCGACCGGATGCTGGAGATGTTCAAGCGGCGCCCTGAGCCGCGGAAGGAGACCACGGAGAAGTGATCTCCGACCCGGACGTCATCGGCCTGCTCTACCTCTTCACGATCATCTGCTTCATCCTGGCGCTGCGCTTCCTCTCCTCTCCGAAGCACGCGCGCAAGGGCAACTGGGTCGGCGGCGTCGGCATGCTGGTCGCCATTGCGACAACGCTGTCGCTCGACGGCGTCGGCAACTGGGTGTTGCTGGCGGTCGGCGGCCTGATCGGCTCCGTCGTCGGGATCGTCGGGGCGCGCAAGGTGAAGATGACGGCGATGCCGCAGATGGTGGCCCTCTTCAACGGGGTCGGCGGCGGCGCGGCCGCGCTCGTCGCGCTCTCGGAGTTCCACGTCTCCTCGGGCGACATGGCGACCGACGCGATCGTCTCCACGGTGCTGTCCGCCCTGATCGGCTCGATCTCGTTTGCCGGCTCGCTCGTGGCCTTCGCGAAGCTGCAGGAGCTCGTCAGCGGCCGTCCGATCACCTTCCCCGGCCAGAACGTGTTCAACATCGGCGTGCTCGGCGGTGCGGTCGCGCTCGGGGCCGCGGCGATCGCGGGCGTCGACCAGCAGTGGGTGCTGTGGGCGCTGATCGCACTCGCCCTCGTCTTCGGCGTGCTGTTCGTGCTCCCGATCGGCGGCGCCGACATGCCCGTCGTGATCTCGCTCCTGAACGCGTTCACGGGGCTCGCCGCCTCCGCCACCGGCTTCGTGCTCGACAGCACGGTGCTGATCGTGGCGGGCATGCTCGTCGGCGCCTCCGGCACGATGCTGACGCTGCTGATGGCGAAGGCGATGAACCGCTCGGTCACGAACGTGCTGTTCGGGGCCTTCGGGCAGGTGCAGGCAGGAGCCGGGTCGACGATGCGCGCCGACGACGGCCGCACCGTCCGGGCGACCACGCCCGAGGACGTCGCCGTGCAGCTCTCGTTCGCCCGCAAGGTGGTCGTCGTCCCGGGCTACGGGATGGCGGTCGCCCAGGCGCAGCACGACGTGCGGCAGCTCGCGGAGCTGCTGGAGGAGAAGGGCGTCGACGTCGAGTACGCGATCCATCCCGTGGCCGGTCGCATGCCCGGCCACATGAACGTCCTCCTGGCGGAGGCGAACGTCCCGTACGAGGCGCTCAAGGAGATGGACGAGATCAACCCGGAGTTTCCGCAGACGGACGTGGCGCTCGTGATCGGCGCCAACGACGTGACGAACCCGGCCGCCCGCTACGACACGGCGAGCCCCATCTACGGCATGCCGATCCTCGACGTCGACAAAGCGACGAGCGTGATCGTGATGAAGCGGTCGATGAACCCTGGCTTCGCCGGCATCGACAACGAGCTCTATCTGGAGCCGCAGACGACGATGCTGTTCGGCGATGCCAAGGACTCCGTCGTCAAGCTGATCGCCGCCGTCAAGCAGACGTGATCCGCGACGAAGAGTCGCTGCGCAAGCTCCTCGGGGAGCCGTCCGAGCTCGTCAACGCGAAGGTCAGCGACCGGCTCAACGAGGTGACCCGCCGGTTCGTCGACCGGTCGCCGTTCGTGCTGCTCGCGACGGCAGCGGCCGACGGCAGCTGCGACGTCAGCCCACGCGGTGACCCGCCCGGGTTCGTGCGCGTGCTCGACGAGCGGACGCTGCTGATCCCCGAGCGGCCGGGCAACCGCCTCGCCGACTCGCTGCGGAACATCCTCGTCAACCCTCACGTGGGGCTGCTGTTCGTGATCCCCGGTGTGGGCGACACGCTTCGCGCGAACGGCCGCGCGACGCTCGTGACCGACCCCGAGCTGCTGGAGCCGTCCGCCGTCGAGGGGAAGACACCGAAGCTCGGCATCCTCGTCGAGGTCGACCAGGTGTTCACGCACTGCTCCAAGGCGTTCATCCGCTCGCAACTCTGGAACCCGGACCAGTTCGTCGACCGCGCCGAGCTGCCGAGCTCCGGCGAGGTGCACCGCAGCCTGAACCCGTCCTTCGACGCCGAGGCGTACGACGCCGAGCGCGCCGAGCGCTACGCGAGGCGTGAAGGCCTGTACTGATCAGGGCGTGCGCCTGCGGAGGGTCGCGGCGCCGAAACCGAGGGCCAGGGCGGTGGCTCCCAGGGTGACGCCGACGTCGGCCCAGAAGCGCCCTCCCAGCGAGGCGTCGTGGGCTGCCCGGTCGAGCGCGTCGAACGAGTAGGTCAGGGGCAGCGCGGCCGAGACCCACTGCAGCCAGTCGGCCATCTGGTCGCGTGCGACGAAGAGGCCGCAGAGCAGGATCTGCGGCAACACGAAGGCCGGCATGAACTGCACGGCCTGGAACTCGGTGCGGGCGAAGGCGCTGACGAAGAGCCCGAAGGCCATCCCGAGCACCGCGTTCGCGACGGCGAGCAGGACGACCACGGCCTTCGAGTTGCCCGCCTGCAGGTCGAGCAGCCCGAAGCCGACGATCGAGACGATCGTCGCCTGCACGACGGCGACGAGCGCGAAGGCGATCCCGTAGCCGAGCAGCAGGTCGAGCTTGCGCAGCGGCGTCGTCAGGAGCCGCTCCAGCGTGCCCGAGGTGCGCTCCCGCAACATCGTGATGGAGGTGACGAGGAACATGCTGATCAGCGGGAAGAGGCCGAGCATCGGCACCCCGACCTGCTGGAACACCTGCTTGCGCCCGGCGAAGAGCTGGTCGACGAGCAGGATCAGGACACAGGGCACGACCAGCAGGAGGGCGATCGTACGAGGGTCGCGGCGGAGCTGGCCGATCACCCGCGCCGCCGTCGCCAGGGTGCGCGACAGGCTCATGCGGCCTCCCCACCCTCGATCAGGCGCAGGAACGCACCGTCGAGATCCGTGGCGTGCGTGCGCTCGAGCAGTGCGTCCGGCGTCAGCGCGGCCAGGATCCTCCCCTCCCGCAGCAGCAGCAGCCGGTCGCAGCGGGCCGCCTCGTCCATCACGTGGCTCGAGACGAGCAGCGTCGTGCCGCCGTCGGCGAGCTCGTGGAAGAAGTCCCAGAGATCGCGGCGCAGCACCGGGTCGAGGCCGACCGTGGGCTCGTCGAGCACGAGCACCTCCGGCTCGTTGAGCAGCGCGGTGGCGAGCGACACCCGCGCCCGCTGGCCGCCGGACAGCCGCCCCACGAGCCGGTTCGCCTCACCGCCGAGGTCGACGCGATCGATCACCTCGGCGACACGCGCCTGCGGCGCCGACAGCACACGGGCGAAGTAGGTGAGGTTCTCGCGCACGGACAGGTCGGCGTAGACGGCAGGTGTCTGGGTGACGTAGCCGACCCGGCTCCGCAGCTCGGCAGCGCCCGCCGGGAGCCCGAGCACGCTCACCTCCCCTCCCTCGACGATCTGCACGCCGACGACGGCGCGGATGAGCGTCGACTTGCCGCTGCCGCTGGGGCCGAGCAGGCCGGTGACGAGGCCTCGCTCCACCGAGACCGAGATGCCGGGGAGAACCAGCGTGCCGCCGCGCACGACACGAAGCTCCCGGATCGCGATGGCGGCGTCCATGCGTCGATTTCATCACGCGCCGAGTAGGCTTGCCCGGTGACCGTTCCGTTCTTCTCCGGTGCCGACGTGGAGCGGGCCGTGTCGCCGCAGGAGGCGTACGAGGCGGTGAAGGCCGCGTTCGTCGCGCATGCGCGCGGCGAGTGGACGATGCCGCCCAAGCTGTACGTGACGAACTACCCGGCCGGCGACTTCCGTGCCATGCCTGCTCTCGGGGGCGGCCATGCGCTGCTGAAGTGGGTGACGTCGTTCCCCGGCAACCCGGCGCAGGGGTTGCCGACGGTGACGGGCCTCGTGCTGCTCTCGAACGCGGAGACAGGTCAGCTGGAGGCGGTGCTGGCCGCCGCTGCGGTGACTGCGCTTCGCACGGCTGCGGCCGGCGTGATCGCGGCCGAGACGCTGTGCCGTGCGGGCGCCGAGTCCACCGCGGTGGTCGGGTGCGGCGTCAACGGCGCCGAGACCGTTCGCATGTTCCGGGCGCGCGGGGCGGACGTGGTCGTCTGGGACCTCGACGCAGCTCGTGCCGAGGCGGTCGCCGAGCGGTTCGGTGCCCGTGTGGCGCCGTCACGGGAGGAAGCGCTCGCCTGCGACGTGGTGGTCACGGTGACGCCGGGCAAGGAGGTGCTGTTCCCGGAGGGGTCGCTGCGCGAGGGCCAGCACGTGTCTCTGATGGGCGCCGACGGCCCCGGCAAGGCCGAGGTCGCCGTGGCCGAGCTCGCTCGCGCCGAGCTCTTCTGCGACGACTGGGAGCAGGCGAGCCACGGCGGCGAGCTGGCGGCGGGCGTGGAGGCGGGGCTCGTGACCCGCAAGCGGGTGACCGAGCTCGGCCGGATCCTCGCGGGCGAGGCGGAGGGCCGGCGGAGCACGAGCGACATCACCCTCTTCGACTCGACCGGCCTCGCGATCCAGGATCTCGCGATCGCAAAGGTAGCCGCCGCCAGGGCCGGCGAGCTCGACCTCGCCCGGCTCGCGCTCTGACACATCGGGCGGCAGGGTGCCCGCGCACGGCAGCCTCCTGATCCCGCCGGCCCCGGTGGCCGTCGGCGCTGTAGCTTGCGCTCGTGAGGGTCAAGCGGATCGGCTACGTGGGTACGCGCACGAACGACGTGGACGGCATGACCTCGTTCTTCCGCGATGTGCTCGGGCTCGACGCCGTGAGCGACGGCGAGATGGTGACGTTCCAGCGCCTCCCGACGCATCGCCACGATCTCGTCGAGGTGTACGCGCATGAATACCGCGACACCCGCCTGATTCCGGACGAAGCCGACTTCGTGATCGCTTTTGTCGTCGACGACATCCGCGAGGCGATGGCGGAGGTTCGGGCAGCAGGACTCGAGCTCGTCAACGAGCCGGTGTGGGCGGCGGAGGCCTTTGACGAGCCTGCGTACGGAGAGCTCGCGTGGTTCTGGGTGCGTGCACCGGACGGGCGCATCTACGCGATCCAGCAGATCCCCGACTGAACGCCGGCCCGCAGCCAGAGCCTCGAGCGATATCACCTCACGCTTGCACCCGGAGCGTCCGAGCGCCCCCAGCCGATGTCGGACTTGCAGCCCCACCGCTGGACGAGCATCCGGGCGCCCCGATACCCTGTCGCAGCGCTCTCGGTCCTACCGGGTAAACAGTCTTCCAATGCCCCTCTGACGACTTCCACGTCGCCGTCGGTCACCTTGATCGGCGGTCTCGTCGTCGGTCGACCAGCGCGTCGCGGATGCTCGCGTTCTTGATGCCAGCGGACGCCAGAAGAAACCTCATGCTGCCTCCCGGAATGATCGCTGCAGCCGAGAACGCCCCCCGGGACAGCGGCGGGCCGCGCTAGTTGCCTGTGCGGTCGCGGTGCCTGCAACCGGGCCAGCAGCAGGGCCGGCGCTGGCCTTCCTCCAATTCCTCCTGCGTTCGCCGAATCCGGCGCGCTCGGGTGGTCTCCTGCTTGGCACCCTCGACCCAGCAAATGAACTCGTTCCGGGCCAACGGCGTGATGTCGTTCCATGCGTCGAGCGCCGTCGCGTTGGACAGCAGTTGCTCACGGAGGTCCGTGGGCAGTTCATGCACCACCCCACTGGGAAGGCTCTGGCCGCTCATCCACACATCGTAATTGCGCGACTGAGGAACCGCCGTTCACCGATGGGCCCTTATGGAGAAGGACGGCGCGTTCCGGGGCCCTCAGCCGATTCGCTCCGCCGCCAGCTGCAGTGTCTCTCGGTGCCGATCGGCTGGCGGGAACGCGCCGCCCATTGACCGGTCGGCATGAGTCACACACATCGGCCCGTCACGACTCCGGCTCCGTGGGCCTAAGATCGGCCTGGCGCAGCACCCAAACCACCACGGCAGGAGGACCGATGCCCACAGTCATGGCGTATCACAGTGTGAAGGACAGAGATCACTGGCTCGCTTCGCCGAAGCGCGAGGAGTTCTTCGGCCCTGTTGGCGTGACCAACATCCGGACGTTCGTCGACCCCGAGAACGCCTCGCGCGTAGGGCTGATCATGGACGTCGCGGACATGGACGCCATGATGGCTGCAATGCAAACCGATGCTGCTGGTGAGGCGATGGCACACGACGGCGTGCTTCCCGAGACGCTCGTGATACTCGTCGAGGCGTAGCTCTCCGCTGCGAGTCCGGCCGGCCATGGGCAGAGGCGGTGGGCGCGACTCGACTCGTTGCGCATTGGCCGCTCGTTCGTGCAGACAGGGCGAACCCTGCCCGCAGGACCACGCGAAGGCCCGCCCGGTACCGCGGGCGGGCCTTCGCTGCGCTTGGGGTTCTCAGGCGGTCGGGAGGGGAGTCGTCGAAACTGATTCAGCGGTGCTCGTCGCCGGGGGCTCGGTGCTGCCGGAGTCGAGCCGGAACGGCGGGTAGGTGTCGGTCATCAGGCCCGCGTAGGCGA
>DAIOGR010000009.1:9877-19246 GCA_036745155.1 Gaiella sp. | reverse complement strand
CGTTCGGCTTCGGCGACACGATGGGCCTGCGTCTGCCCGGGGTGCTGGTCTAGTGAGCGACCACTAGCCGTGTCGGTCACCGCCGCCCAGGGGTTCTCGGCGACCGGGGTGGCGGCTGGGCTGAAGCCGTCCGGCAAGCCCGACCTGGCACTCGTCCGCTCGATCTCCCGCTCGGTCGGTGCGGCCATGTGGACGGCGAACCGGGTGCAGGCCGCGCCGGTCGTCGTCTCCAGGCGGCACCTGGAGCTGGCCGAGCCACAGGCGGTCGTGATCAACGCGGGCTCGGCGAACGCTGCGACCGGTGCAGCGGGAGAAGCCGATGCCGAGGCGATGGCCGAGGGCGCGGCGAAGGAGCTCGCGCTCTCCCCCGAGGAGGTGCTCGTCCTCTCCACGGGCGTGATCGGGGTGCGAATCCCGCTCGACCGGGTACTCGTCGGTCTTCGTGCGGCGTCGCTCGCGCTCTCGCCGTCCGGGGGCGGTGCGGCGGCGGACGCGATCCTGACCACCGACTCCGGCCCCAAGGTCGCCGTCGCTCAGGGCCCGGGCTTCACCGTCGGCGGCATGGCGAAGGGCGCGGGCATGATTCACCCCTACCTCGCCACGATGCTCGCCGTGGTCACCACCGACTACCCGCTCGCGGCCGGCGAGACGGGTACGTTCCTGCGACCCGCCGTGGAGAGGAGCTTCAACCGCATCTCCGTCGACGGTGACTGCTCCACGAACGACGCGGTCGTGCTCCTTGCGAACGGTGCGAGCGGGATCGCCCGCGACGCCGCCACCGACGAGGCGTTCGCGGCGGCTCTCGGCGATGTCTGCGGGAGCCTGGCCCGTCAGATCGTGGCCGACGGCGAGGGAGCCACGGTGGTCCTGGAGATCCATGTCACGGGTGCTTCCTCGCAGGGAGAGGCAGTGGCGATCGCGCGACGCGTCGCGACCTCGTCGCTCGTCAAGACGGCGGTCTTCGGGCACGATCCCAACTGGGGCCGGGTGCTCGCCGCCGCCGGTTCGGCGCCGCACGGCGCCGGCTTCGCGATGCTCGATCCGGGCCGGCTCACTGTCACGTTCGAGGGGGTCGTCGTGTTCGCGACCGGCGCGCCCACCGGGCGCGTGCCGGAGCTGGCAGGGCCCTCCTGTCGGATCGAGCTCGACATCGGTCTCGGGGACGGCGCCGCCTCGTACCTGGCGTCCGACCTGACGTACGACTACGTTCGCATCAACGCGGAGTACACGACCTGATGGCCCTGGTCGTGCTGAAGCTCGGGGGGCGTGTCGCCGGGGAGGCCGCTGTCGAGGCGCACGCGTTGCGCGCGAGCGGGTACGACGTCGTCGTCGTGCACGGCGCGGGCCCGCAGATCACGGCGGAGATGGAGCGTCGTGGGATCGCGCCGTCGTTCGTCGACGGACGGCGCGTGACGACGCCCGAGGTGCTCGAGGTGGTGCGCGAGTCGCTGCTCGCGGTCAACGAGGCGGTGTGCGCGGCGATCGGCCCCGTGGCGATCGGCCTCGCCGGAGACGCGATCGGCCTCCCGGCCCACCAGGTCTCAGAGCTCGGGCTCGTTGGCGACCCCGTGCCGTCGGCGCCGCGGGAGGTGCTCGCGGCCCTGGCGCAGGGCCGCATTCCCGTGATCGCGCCGCTCGCCGCAGGCCCCCTCAACGTCAACGCCGACGAGGCGGCGGCGGCGCTCGCGGTCGGGCTCGGCGCCACCCGGATCCGCTTCGTCTCGGACGTTCCGGGCGTGCTCGTGGACGACGCGGTCATGCGTGAGATCGGCGTCGACCTGGCCGGCCGGATGCTCGCGGACGGCTCCTTCCAGGGTGGCATCGTGCCCAAGCTCGAGGCGGCGATTCGCGCTGTGCGGGGCGGCGTGCACGCCGCCATCGGCGCAACGGAGGTGACCGCGTGAAACCCGCAAGTGACACAGTGTCACAAGCGTTGACCGCGCTGCACGAGACCGTGCTGCCGACGTACGCACGGGCGCCGTTGACGATCGTGCGTGGCGAGGGATGCCGCGTGTGGGACGACGGGGGACGGTCGTACCTCGACTTCGGCGCGGGTATCGCAGTCGTTACGCTCGGGCACTGCGCGCCCGGGCCGGCGGCCGCCGCACACGCCCAGCTCGACCTCCTCTGGCACGCGTCGAACCTCTACTGGACCGAGCCGATGCTCCGCCTCGCCGGGCTGCTCAGCGAGCGGCTCGGGGGCGGGAGCGCGTTCTTCTGCAACTCGGGCGCCGAGGCGAACGAGGCGGCGCTGAAGTATGCGCGCAAGGCGACGGGACGCACGCGCGTCGTCGCGCTCGAGGGCGGCTTTCACGGCCGCACGCTCGGGGCGCTCTCGGCCACGGGGCAGCCGGGAAAATGGAAGGGGTTCGGCCCGCTCGTACCCGGGATGGCTTTCGCGCGGCCGAACGACGTCGAGTCGCTCGAGGCGGCGCTCGCTCCCGCCGCCGACACCGCCTTGCTCCTGCTCGAGCCGGTCCTGGGCGAGGGCGGCGTCATCCCGCTCGAGCCGGCGTTCGCGCAGGCGGCGCAGGAGCTCGCACGTGAGGTCGGTGCGTTGCTCTGCATCGACGAGGTACAGGCAGGCTGCGGCCGCACCGGCACCTTCTTCGCGTTCGAGCAACTCGGCATCGAGCCCGACCTCGTGACGCTCGCCAAAGGCCTCGCCAACGGTCTCCCCATCGGGGCCCTGCTGGCGGCGGAGCACGCCGCGGCCGGCTTCGTGCCCGGTGACCACGGCTCCACCTTCGGAGGAAACCCCGTCGCCGCTGCGGCCGCCTGCGCCGTCGTCGCGGCGCTGGACGACGAGCTCCTGACAAGCGTGCGCGAGCGGGGCCGGCAGCTCGCCGCCGGGCTTTCCGGACTGCCGGGCGTGCTCGAGGTGCGCGGCCGCGGGCTCCTGCTCGGCGCCGTGCTCGACCGGCCGGTCGCTCCGGTCGTCGACTCCTGCCGCGAGCGCGGCCTGATCGTGCTGTCGGCCGGGCCCGACGTGTTGCGGCTCACACCACCGCTCGTCGTCGGCGCCGCCGAGGTCGACGAGGCCCTGGCCGTCCTGGCAGGCGCCCTGTCCGCATAATGGCGCGCATATTCTGCTAGCTTCACGCATACTATGAATCGCAGAGAGCGGCAGGCGGTCATCCTTCGGATCGTCCAGGACCGGGCCGTCTCGACCCAGAGCGAGCTGGCGCAGGCACTCAGGGACGAAGGGCACGACGTCGTGCAGACGACCGTCTCCCGTGACATCGGCGAGCTCGGGCTCGTCAAGGTGCGCGCGCCGAGCGGCCGGCTCGTGTACGCGGCTCCGGGTGCCGGTGATGCCGACCGGTTGCGCGCGATCGGCTCCGCCCTGCGCCGGTACGCCGTCGGCGTCGAGCCCGCGAGCGGCGGCCTCGTGGTGGTGACGACGCCATCCGGGTACGCAAGCGCCCTCGCACAGGCGATCGACGAGGGCGGCCATCCGTCCATCGCAGGCACCCTCGCCGGCGACAACACGATCTTCATCGCCGCCAGGGAGGGAACGAGCGCGCAGGAGCTCTGCGCCGAGCTCGCCGGCCATCTTGCCGACGGCTCGGCGTAGCCGCGGCCGACCGGTCAGAATGGTGACCATGCGGAGCGAGCGATCGTGAGCCTCTGGTCGGGCAGGGTGGAAGGGGCGCTCGACCCTGCCGTGTGGGACTTCCTGCGCGCCGACGACGCCGAGCTGCTCCCGTACGACTGCGAGGCGACGGCCGAGCATGCACAGCGCCTCCACGGCGCCGGACTGCTCACCGACGCCGAGCTCTCGGAGGTCGAGCGGCGGCTGGCGGAGATCGCGCAGGATCCGGACGGCTACCTCGCGAGCGACGAGGACGTCCACAGTGCGATCGAGCGCTGCCTCGGCGAGGTCGGCCGCAAGATCCACGCCGGCCGCTCGCGCAACGATCAGGTGGCAGCCGCCCTCCGGCTCTACGTGCTCGACGCCTGCGCCGAGGCGCGCGAGGAGATCGACGCGCTCGCGCTCGTCACGCTCTCGTTCGCCGAGGCGGAGGCCGACACGCTGATGCCGGGCTACACCCACCTGCAGCGGGGTCAGCCGGTCACGCTGGGGCACCACCTGCTCGCCTGGGCGGAGATGCTCGACCGTGACCGCACCCGCTTCGCTGCGGCCGCCGAGGCAGCCGCCACGAGCCCGCTCGGGGCAGGCGCGCTGGCCGGCTCGACGCTGGGCCTCGACCCTCCGAGCGGCCAGATGCGCAACTCGATCGACGCCGTCGCCGACCGGGACTTCGCGCTCGACTACCTCTATGCGGCGGCCGTCCTGTACTCGCACCTTTCGCGGATCGGCGAGGAGATCGTGCTCTGGGCGTCGTCCGAGTTCGGCTTTGCGAGGCTCCCGGAGAGCGCCGCGACCGGCTCGTCGATGATGCCGCAGAAGCTCAACCCGGACGTGGCGGAGCTCGCGCGTGGCAAGGCGGGTACGGCGATCGGCCGCCTCACCGGCCTGCTCGCCACCGTCAAGGGCCTGCCGCTCGCGTACGACCGCGACCTGCAGGAGGACAAGGCGCCGGTCTTCGCCACCCGTCGGGACGTTCGCCTCGGGGTGGCGGCCCTGACCGTGCTCGTCAGCGGCCTCGTCGTCGATCGCGAGCGGCTCGCGGCCGCGGTCGCCGATCCGCTCCTGCTCGCCACCGACGTCGCCGAGGACCTGGTGCGCGGCGGCGTGCCCTTCCGCGAGGCGCACGAGCGGGTCGCCGCCTCGGTGCGGGACGGCTCGTATCGGCCGCAGGGCACGGCTGCAGAGAGTGTCGCGGCTCGGGAGAGCCCGGGGCCCGGCGGCGTGGCCGAGGCGATCGCGGATGCCCGCCGGCGCTTCGGCGTGTCGCTCTGACCTGATTCCGTGCTTCCCAGCCGGTGTGACGCAGGCGCCTGCGGCGGCGTACAGGGGGTGACATCCGACCTCCGGAGGGAAGCTCTCATGAAACGTCTCGCCATTGCAGCCGTGCTGCTCCTTGCCGCCGCGGCGCTCGCCGGGGTGGCACGACCGGAAGGCGCCCGGGCCGTAGAGGGGACGGTGAACGGCGACTCGGTCACCGTCACCGGGTCGGCTTCGGCCACCTCGGTGCCCAACCGCGCCGTGCTCTCGCTCGGCGTCGACAGCCGGGCCGGCTCCGCTCGCGCCGCGCTCGCCGCGAACGCCAGGGAGATGCGCCGCGTGATCGATGCCGTGCGCGCGGCCGGTGGCCGCGACGTCTCCACCCAGTCGGTCTCGCTGTCGGCCGTGTTCGGCGAGAACAGCGCTGTCACGGGCTACGCCGCGTCCAACGTGGTCACGGCGACCGTCGACGTCGGCCGGGCCGGCGCGGTGATCGACGCCGCCGTCGAGGCGGGCGCGAACCAGGTGTGGGGGCCTTCGCTCTCGAGCAGCGACCAGTCGAGCCTCTACCTGCAGGCATTGAAGGGCGCTGTCGCCGACGCCCGCGAGAAGGCCCAGACCCTTGCCGCGGCCTCCGGCCGCTCGCTCGGGAAGGTGACGACGGTGGCGGAGAACGGTGGGTTTGCGCCCGTCCCGTTCGCGGAGAAGTCGGCCGCTTCCGACGCGGGCACGCCGGTCGTGGCCGGCCCGCAGGAGACGACCGCGACCGTCACGGTCACTTTCGTCCTGACGTAGGGCTGTCGAAGGGAACAGGGCGGTCACCTGCGCCGCAGGTGGCCGCCCGTCTCTCAGGTGTGGGCAGAGGCCACGGCCTCGACGGCGGGGGGACGCTGATGGTGTTCCGCCGCACCCGGCAGGCGGATGACGTAGGCCGGGCGGCCGGACCCTGAAACGGGAATGAGCGAGCCTCCCATCGACTCGATCAGCTCCTGCGCGGCCAGGAGGCGGATAGGTGCGGCGCCGTCCTCGACGGCCGCGCGCTCGGCGTCGTGCGTTCGGTCGAAAACGAGCGCTGCCATGATCGGCGCCAGTTCGGCGCCGTCGTGGGCGACCCTGATCTCGACGTGGTCGCCGCTCACCGAGGCGGCGAGATCGATGCGTTGTGCGCCTGCGTCCTGTGCTTCGAGCACGAGATTCCGGACTGCCGCCCCGAGAACGGCCGGATCGGTCCAGAGGGCGCCATTTGCCGTCGTGACATGGACGTCGACGCCCGTTTCGAGAAGTGCGCCTCCGAGCGCTGCGAGCTCATCGGCCAGGCTCACCTCGGCAAACGCGAGCTGACGCGTGCCTGCCGTCACGGTGAGGAGCGCCTCGAGGTGCCAGCCGATTCTGCGTACGACGGCAAGACGGGCCTCCGCTGCGACGGCCTCGACGCCGGCGAGCTCCCCGTGGAGCTGCGCGAGCGTCTGTGCGAGCTGCCGTTGACGCCGCTTGCCGCGACCGCGCTCTCTGGCCAGGGCCGTGGCGAGCTCGATCGACTCACGCGATCGGCGCGTGATCTGACGGTAGACGAGCACAGCAACGGTAGGGAGCACGAAGGCGATCACGAAGCTCGCGAGCCCGCCGAGGCGGCCGAGCAGACTCCCGGCGTGCTTCACGTCTGCGAGAGCTCTGTCTCGCCGTGACACTAGCCGGTCGCGCAGGGCGGCGAACGACGGGACGAGGCGGTCGCGGACGAGGAGGCGGGCGCCGGCTGGGCGGCGGCTCGCAGTCACCTCGAGCGTCCGGTCTGCGGCATGCGTGAAGCGTGCCAACGCTGCTCGGGTCTCCTGGTCGAGGGTCTCATCCGACGGAATCGTGTCGAACGTTGTCTCGAGGTCGGTGAGATTCCGGCGCGCCTCGCGCGTCGCCACTCCGATCTCCAGGTGCGAGTCTGTTCCGCTGCTGGCGTCGTTCGTGGCGAGGTAGGCCGCGAACGTGACCTGGGCACGGACGACGGTGGCCGCACGGATGCTCTCGTTCAGCGAGTGCAGCTCGACCGAGCGGCGCGCGACCTCCCGCGATCGTCCGGCGATCGAGAAGACGGCGCTGGCCAGGAGAACGAGCACGAGGCTCAGGATTGCCGCAAGGGCGAGGGCGCGTCCGCGGCCCGCCCACGGGCGAAGCCGCTGGACGCCTGCGCGGTCGATGTGTACGTCCACACACCCCTGATCGGCGAGCCGCCGCGAAGGCTTGAGCGGCCGACCCCGCTGCCGATCGGGCTTACGCCGCGTCGGAGCGGCTCACCACGAAGCGGTTGCCACCCATTCTCTTCGCTTCGTACATGACGCGATCTGCGCTGCCGAGAAGGCGATCGGCGGAGTCGTCTGGCTGCGCGTACGCGATGCCGATACTCGCTCCGAGCCTCACGATCGAGCTGCCGATCGAGAAGGGCGCTGCGGCGGCCTCGCAGATGCGGTCTGCGACGTTCAGGGCGTGGCCGGGGTCGGAGAGATCGTTGAGAACGACGACGAACTCGTCCCCGCCGAGCCGGGCGAGCACGTCATGTCCTCGTACCTGGTGGCCCAGTCGCTCCGCGATGCCCTGGAGGACTGCGTCGCCCGCTTCGTGGCCGAGCTCGTCGTTCACCTCCTTGAAGCCGTCGAGATCCAGGAACAGGACGGCGAACTGTCGACCGGTCCCCCTCATCGTCTCGAGTGCGGCTTCGACGCATGCGAAGAGGTGGGGTCTGTTTGCAAGTCCCGTGAGCTCATCGTGGGTGGCCTGGCGGGCCAGCTCGCTCGACCACGACTCGAGGTTGGAGAGCGTCGTCACGCTCTGCCAGGCGCCGGAGGTGAGCGCTGCGAGCAGCTCGACCGACTCGAGTGCGCTCGATTCGGCCGTGAGCTCCTCGGGCGACCAGGCGCGCATGACGATCGCGTACGCCTCACCCTGGGCGACTGGAAGCATGACGCCCGAGCGGTAGCCGAGCAGCCGGAGCTCCTCGACGTCGACGTGAGTCTCGCCCACCCCGATCGTCACGGCGCTGTCGCGGAGGACGACCTCGTCCAGGCGATCGTCGAGAGCAGGATCGGGACCGCGGCGGGAACCTGCGACACGGAGGAGCCGCCAGGGACGGTCACCCTGCTTCTCGCACACGTCGGCCCGGTCGAAGCCGAGGGAGACAGCGCAGTCGAGCGCGATGTCCAGCACCGTGACCGAGGCGGTCGCCGTGGCGAGTCGCCGCGCAGCCGCTGCCACCAGGAGCAGCTCCTCCGCGCGACGATTCGCATCGACCCGGGCGCGGTGGGAATGTGCCAGGTCGTCGCGTAGACGCGCCGCGACGTATGCGGTCGGGAGAGCGACGATCGCGACTGCGGCAAGCTGCTGCACCGCGAGTCCGAGCACGTTCGCGCTGGACTCCCCCAATGGATCGATCTGAAGCCTGGAGATGACGTAGACGAGGCTGAGTGCGGCCCACGTGCAACCGGCTGCCAGGGCCCCGAAAGCGACGCCCGCGTCGAACACGGGCAGCAGGAGCGCGATCCACGCGAGCGGCGTGGCAGAAGCGTCCAGCAGGAGCATCCCGGCGAGGGCGATCACAGCGTCCGCTGCCAGCTGGAGTGTCACGGCGGGGCGGCGGGTCCCCTCCCGGATCAGCCCGAGCATCCTGGCGGCATTGAGGAGAGCGTTCAGGCAAGCGAGTCCGGCCAGGACGAGCGCCGCGCCGCGCCCGAGCGACACCCCGTTCTGTGCCGGGGTGGCGAGGATGACGACGAGGAATGCGACCGAGAGCACGATCCGGACAGGCCGCAGGCTGTGCGCCAGCGTCGCTTGCGCACTCGCCTTGTCGTGCTCGGTTCGGGGGGAAGGGCGCGGGGGATCCAAAGGAGGTCTCGATTGCCGCTCTCGAGTTGTCTGCAGACGGTCATCGGAATCGGAGCGGCTCGCCTTGAACGGTCGGCCCGGCTCGTTCCCGACGTTTCGTCAAAGCAGCGGGGACTTCGTGCCCCCGGCGGAGAACCGTTCGATGGCTGCAACGGCGTCGCGCAGCGCGTTGACCTCCTTGCGCGCGTCGCCGGCTCTCAGCTCGGCCGCACGGAGGTCCTCCCGCAGGCCTGCGAGGCTTGCGAGCAGCTCTGCGCGCACGAGCTCGGCTGCCGGCAGCCCGTGTGTCGCGGCGGCCGGTGACTCCGCACGGGTCACGATGGGCCGGCCGGGCTGCTTCTCAGCCGGGGCGGTTAACACCAGCTCCGGGCCGGCCTGCACAAGAGGCACGATGCGCTCGAGCATCCGCAAGGCGGTCTTTCGCGCGATCCCGAGCTCGTCCTGAAGGTCTCTGGCGGTGACGGCCCCGTGCCGTGAGCAAACGATGTGCACGGCTCGAAACCAGCTGCGGAGGCTGGTCGTCGAGCGCCTGAAGATCGTCCCTGCGGTGGGATAGACGTGGTACCCGCAGTACTGGCACGCGTATGCAGAGCGACCGCGCACGCGGTGGAAGCGCGAGGGCCTCCGGCACTTGGGGCAGGCAGTGCCGG
>DAIOGR010000009.1:2550-9777 GCA_036745155.1 Gaiella sp. | reverse complement strand
CGCGGGCGGCCGTCGCAACACGTTCCCGCGGCTCCCGTTATCGGGGGATACGTGGGCCTCTGCGGCCGTCGATGCTCAGTGGCAGAGAGGTCCTCTCATGCGGCGGTCAGATGAAGGTTGAAGAGCTGAGTTCGGCGAGACCTCCGGGTGCTCCGTGCACCCGCGCTCGCGTGCGCCACCGCTCCGGCCGAACGCCGCTGGGACGTCGATCCCTGCTCGTGCTGGCTGTCGTCGCTGTGGTGGCCGTGCTCGTGTCCGGAGCGGCCTTCAGCGCGGGCAACGAAGCGCCGACGGTGACGGACCGCGCACTCGCGTTCGACGGAACCGACCTGGTGGTGGTGGCCCCACAGGCGAGTCTCGTGATGGCCTCGACGCTCACGATCGAGGCAACGGTGCAACGCACCGGCGCGCTCGGCACCAACCAGATCATCGTCAACAAGGAAGGCGAATACGAGATCGCCATCTCGGCTGCCGGCAAGCTGCAGTGGGCGTTCGCCAACACGACGCCGGCGTGGAACTGGGTGGACACCTCCTACACGGTGCCGGCCGACACCTGGGTCCACCTCGCCGTGACGTACAACGGCGGATTGGTAAAGGCCTATGTCAACGGCACGCTGGTCGACACCTACAACGGCGCGGGCACTATCGGCGACGTCTACCCGGCGATGAACGACCTGACCATCGGCGGCCGCCAGAACACTACGGGCCAGCGCTTCTCCGGCCTGATCGACGAGGTGCGGGTCTGGAATGTCGAGCGCAGCGCCGGCGAGGTCCAGGCGGCGTACGACACCGTGCTGACAGGTGGCGAGGCGGGCCTGGTCGGCTACTGGCGCTTCAGTGAAGGCTCGGGCACAACGTCCGTCGACAGCTCGGCCCAGGGCAACAACGGTGTGCTCGGCAACGGTATCGCGGCCGATGTGCCGACCCGCACCGTCAACCTCGACCACGCGAGCGCCGAAGACTCCACCCTGGTCGTGGCCGCCCCCGGCCTGCTGACGCGCGCGACCGACCCGGAAGGAAGCCCCCTGACAGCGGTGCTGGTCGCCGGCCCGGCGAACGGAGCACTCGCGCTGCAGAACGACGGCTCCTTCACCTACACGCCGAACGCGGACTTCACCGGATCCGACACCTTCACCTTCGTGGCAAACGACGGGACGACCGACTCCAACCCTGCGACCGTCACGATCGATGTCACCCCCGTCAACGACCCCCCGGTCAACGCGCTGCCCGGAGCTCAGAGCACGCCGCAGAACACGGCTCGCGTCCTTTCCACAGGCACCGGCAACGCGATTGCCGTCGGCGACGTGGATGCGGCATCAGGGCTCGTGCGCATGACACTCGGGGTGGCCGACTACCAGCAGAGCTTCGGCACCGACAACGCCGGCTGGAACATGAGCGTGCTCGAGCCGGCAGTCTTTCTGCCCCAGAACGACGCCAGCATCGTCGCTTCGGGCACGAACGGGATACGGGCCCGATCCGGCTCCACGTATGCGCTGGCCGGGCAGCACGACCTCAGCACCGGCGGCAGCGCCTTCACGCCGTTCGCCGCGAGTCGCGCCGCAGGATACTCGACCGTATTCCCGGCCGGTGGTTTCACGACGTCGCTCGACGTCTACCTGGATCCGACGGGTGCCTACGCCAACGATACGCGGTTCGACTACACCGTGGCTATCAGCGGCGTCACCGTCGGCGGCAACGGGTTGCCCACCGCGCGCCGTGACTTCGTGTTCAACGGCGGCTTCTACGACGACGCCGACTTCACCGGCAGCGGCAATCGCATCGTGATCGCGGGCAGCAACAACGCCGGGCGGCCGGGCAACGGGCCGCGGAACGCGGCCAACGATCCGTTTTCGATCAGCGCTCCGGGCTGGTACACGTTCGAGCATCGCTTCTACGACAGCGGCGGCGGCGTGCTCGCCGTCGACCTCGTGCTGAAGGATGCGTCGGGCACGACCCTGCACACGTGGACGCGAAGCGACCCCACGGACATCATCGGCTCGACCGTCGGTGGGGGCCGGTACGGCTGGTTTGCCTCCCAGGAGTTCCCCTGGCTCGCCTTCGACAACGTGAGCAGAACGTCGGCAACCCGCGGCACGCTCACACTCCCCGGCTCGGTCGGCCTGACGTTCGCTCAAGGCGACGGAGCAGAAAACTCTCGCATGACGTTTCTCGGCACGCTGGCAGACGTCAACGCCGCCCTCGATGGTCTGACCTTTCAACCGGCGACGAATTCCACCGGCTCAGCGACGCTGCTCGTCGTCTCCAACGACCAGGGGAACACCGGCACGGGCGGAGGCATGGCCGACTTCGGCGCGGTACCACTCACCGTGGTCGGCAATGTCCCGCCGACGGTGACGACGACGGGCAGCGCGCTCGCCTACACCGAGAATGCCGGCGCCACGGTGATCGATCCCGGCCTGACGCTGAGCGATGTCGACAGCGCCGATCTCACCGGCGCCTCGGTGACGATCACGGGCAACTACGCCAATGGCCAGGATGCGCTCGCATTCACCGACCAGCTCGGGATCAGCGGCAACTGGAATCCCGCCGCCGGAACGTTGACGTTGACGGGGACAGCGTCGGTGGCGAACTACGAGGCGGCCCTCCGCGCCGTCACCTACGTCAACACGAGCGAAGCGCCGAGCACGCTGGCTCGCACCGTGGCGTTCGTGGCCGACGACGGCACGGACAGCAGCACCGCCGCAACGCGCAACATCGTCATCACCGCCGTCGACGACCCCCCGGTGATCGGAAGCAACGGAGGCGGCGCGACCGCCTCGGTCAGGATTGCCGAGAACACCACCGCTGTCACAGCGGTGACGTCGACCGACCCGGACGGTGGCGCACCCGTCTACAGCATCGTCCCGGCGGGCGGCGGTGGCGGCGCGGACGGGGCGAGGTTCTCGATCGATGCAGGCACGGGTGCTCTGGCCTTCCTCACCCCACCCGACTACGACCACCCCGATGATGCGGGTGGCGACAATGTCTACGACCTCACCGTCCGTGCAGCCGACGGCAACGGCGGCACCGATACGCAGGTCGTGAGCGTGCGCGTCACCAACACGAGCGACGGAATCGCGGTGATCCCCGTATCGGTCGGCCCCTTGGGTCAGGAATCCCCTGTCAATGGCACGGCAAGCGGCAGCCAGCAGCTCAATGTGTATGCGGGTCACGCTGTCGCCACGAGCCCCGGTGGCGGTTTCGTGGTGGTGTGGGAAAGCAACCTGCAGGACGGATCCGGGTCGGGTGTGTATGGCCAGCGGTTCGGTGCCGCCGGCGCGCCCAGCGGCGGTGAGTTCCGGGTCAACACCACCACCGCGGACGACCAGTTCGGTGCTTCGGTGGCGATGAGTGCGAGCGGCGAGTTCGTCGTCGCCTGGACCAGCAACCTGCAGGACGGCAGCGGGTACGGCGTCTATGCCCAACGCTACGACGCGAGCGGCACCCCGGCGGGGGCAGAGTTCCGCGTCAACACCTCGACGGTCGACAACCAGCAGTTCGCGACGGTGGCGATGGCGCCGAACGGGGGCTTCGTGGTCTCATGGTCTACGGGAGTCGGTAGTGCCACCACGTCGGGTGTGCGGGCGCGGGTGTACGACTCCGCCGGAGCTCCCCTCAGCGGTGAGCTGCAGGTCAACACCTACGTCAACAACGACCAGCAGTTCTCCACGATCGCGATGAACGCGGACGGCGACTTCGTGATCACGTGGTCGAGCCTGCTGCAGGACGGCAGTGGCTGGGGCGTCTACGGACAGCGCTTCGACGCGCTCGGCAACCGGATCGGTGTCGAGTTCCGCGTCAGCACGACGACGGGCGACGACCAGCTGTACAGCGACGTCGCCATGACTGCCGATGGACGCTTCGTCGTCACCTGGCAAAGCGCCGTCCAGGACGGCGACCTCGCGGGTGTCTACGCCCAGCGCTATGCCACCGACGGCAGCGCCGTCGGTGGCGAGTTCCTCGTCAACACGTTCACCCCGGACGCCCAGGCACGGCCCGCCGTCGCCGTCGACGCCAGCGGCAACTTCACGGTTGCCTGGACGAGCAATCTGCAGGACGGAAGCGGCCAGGGTGTCTTCAGCCAGCGCTACGCGTGGACAGGGAACCCGCTCGGTGCCGAGTTCCCGGTCAACACCACGACCGCCGGCGATCAGCAGCACGCCGCCCTGGCGATGACGGGCGACGGCCGCCTCCTCGTCGCCTGGAACGGCAACGGAGCGGGCGACGCCGACGGAGTGTTCGTGCAACGGTACGGGGCGACGACCACCGAGGCCGGCGGCACCTCTCAGTTCGCGGTCGTGCTGGAAGCAGCGCCCACGGCAGACGTCGTCATCCCGATCGCCGTGGCGGACGGCACCGAAGGCACGGTGTCGATCGGCTCGCTGACGTTCACGCCTGCCGACTGGAACGTCGCACAGACGGTCACGGTCACGGGTGTGCAGGACTACGTCAACGATGGCGATGCCGTCTACACGCTGTCGATCGGTGCGGCCACCAGCGTCGACACGAACTTCAACGGGCTGAACCCGGTCGACCTCTCGGTCACGAATCTCGAAGTGCCGAACGTGGCGCCGGTCAACACGGTGCCCGCCGGGCAGGCTACGAGCGAGGACACCTCGCTGCTCTTCACGGCCGGCACGAACCCGATCCGCATCGCCGATGCGGACGCCGGTACCTCGGCGGTGCAGGTGACGTTGACCGCGGCGAACGGAACGCTGTCCTTGAACGGGACGGCCGGGCTCTCCTTCTCGGTGGGTGACGGTTCAGCCGACGCGACGACGACGTTCACGGGAACGGTGACGAACATCAACTCCGCCCTGAACGGGCTGGCGTTCAGTCCGAGCTCGAACTACTCCGGCTCGGCGAGTGTGCAGATCGTCACCGACGACCAGGGGAACACCGGAACGGGTGGAGCGCAGAGCGACACGGATACCGTCGGCATCACCGTCAACGCGGTCGCCGACACGCCGTCGGTGACCGGTGCCGCGACGAGTGAGGACACACAGACGACGAGTGGCCTGGTGATCTCGCGCAACCCCGCGGATGGCCTGGAGGTAACGCACTTCAAGGTCACCGGGATCACGAACGGGACGCTGTACAAGAACGACGGTGCGACGCAGATCAGAGACGGGTCGTTCGTCACGGCGGCGGAGGGCAGCGCGGGGCTGAGGTTCACGCCGGCGGCGAACTTCGCCGGCAGCGGCAGTTTCACGGTTCAGGCCTCGATCTCGAACGGCAACGCCGGCCTGGGCGGTAGCACCGTGGTCGCGACGATCGCCGTTGCTCCGGCCAACGATGCGCCGACCCTCGCACCCTGGTACGACGCGAGCTGGGCGTATCGCAAGCCGATCACCATCGACCATGCCAGGGTGAGCGGCGGCACGGACCTCACCGATTTCCCGGTGCTCATCGATCTGAGCGCCGACGCAGACCTGGCCGCCGGCGCGCAGGCCAACGGCAACGACATTCTCTTCACGAGCGCCGACGGCACCACCAAGCTCAGCCACGAAATCGAGACCTACACCTCGGCCACCGGTGCTCTGGTCGCCTGGGTCAAGGTGCCCAGTCTGTGGGCGCACGTCGATACGACGCTCTACATGTACTACGGCAACAGCGGCGCCTTCAACCAGCAGAACGCGACCGGTGTGTGGGATGCGAAGACGGGGGCCGTGTACCACCTCGGCCAATCGACCAGCCCGTACCTGGACTCCACCACCAATGCGAATGACGGGACAGCCGGTGTCGGCCCGGTAGCGACCGGTGGCGCGATCCAGGGTGGCCAGTCGTTCGACGGGTCGACGACGGCGATTGTCGTCGCGGACGCGCCTTCGCTTGATCCGGGCCTCGACGCCACGGTCTCGGCCTGGGTGAGGCTCAACGCCACGGGAGGGGCCGACCTGGTCGAGAAGGGCGGCACCGGCGGATACGCGCTCTGGCTGGTCGGCAACGTGGTGTGGTTCGGTGGTCAATACAGCCCGGTCAGCGGCTGGGCGGTCGGCACAACCCCGTTGAGCGTAGGTGTTTGGTATGCGATCGACGGCGTCAACGACAACGGCACGAAGTCGATCTACGTCAACGGCGTCCTCGATGCGTCCAGCGCGACGACCAGCTCCTTCAGCAATCCCGGCTCATTGCAACTCGGCAACGGTATCGACGGGTATCTCAACGGCGTTCTCGACGAGGTCAGAGTGGAGAGCACCGCGCGTTCCGCGGGCTGGATCCGGACGAAGTACAACAACGTGAGCTCGCCCGGCACCTTTGCCGGTCCCGGCTCAGAGCAGGCATACACCGGCGCCTCGGCCACGTTGGCGGCCACGGACGAGGACACGACCTCTTCGCCGACCACGGTCGATGCGATTCTCACCACCGCCGACTGGTCCGACGTCGACACCGGCTCGTCCAAGGGCGTCGCCGTCACCTCCAAGGCCGGGAACGGCAGCTGGCAGTACTCCACCGACGGCGTCACCTGGAACGGCTTCGGGTCTGTCTCTCCCGGCAACGCGTTGCTGCTGACGTCGACCAGCCGGGTGCGGTACATCCCCGACCTGGCCAATGCCGAGACCGCGACCTTTGGCTTCAGGGCCTGGGATCTGACGACCGACACCGCCTCGACGAACAGCACACCGGGCTATGGCAACCCCGGCGCCGGCGGCGGAACGACGGCGTACTCGAGCCAGTCGGGCACGGCTTCGCTGACTGTGATCGCGATCAACGATGCGCCGTCATTGGGGAATGGGACGTCCGCCTCGGTGGCCGAGGACACGGTGAGCCCGGCCGGTCAAACGGTGAGCACGATCTTCGCGGGGCAGTTCGCCGACGTCGATGCCGGGTCGAGCTTCGGTGGCATCGCGGTCGTCGGCAACACGGCCAACGCAGGTACGCAGGGGGTGTGGCAGTACTCGACCGACGCGGGCGGCAACTGGTTCGCGATCGGCGGCGTCGCGGATGGGGCGACGGCGTTGGCGCTGGAGAGCGGCAGCCTGATCCGGTTTGTGCCGGTTCCGGACTACAACGGGTCGGCACCGGGCTTGGTGGTGCGTGGTCTTGATGACACGTACGTGGGGGGCTTCTCGACGACGGCGGGTAGCGAGACGCGCGTCACCGTCGACACGACCACAAACGGTGGCACGACCGCGATCGCGGCGGTCACGGCGAGCCTCTCGACCTCGATCACGGCGGTGAACGATGTGCCGTCGTTTGTGGCGGGGAGTGACGTGGTTGTGGGTG
>DAIOGR010000009.1:0-2450 GCA_036745155.1 Gaiella sp. | reverse complement strand
ATCATGTCGAACGGCGGCGGCCCGACCGCTGCCGTGACGGTGCCGGAGGCCACGACCTCCGTCGCAGACGTGGACGCGGCCGATCCCGATGTGCCCGCGCAGACGTTGACGTATTCGATCGGCGGCGGTGCGGACGCGGCCCTGTTCGCGATCGACAGCGTGACGGGTGCGCTCTCGTTCCTGGCGGCTCCCGTGTTCCTGAGCCCGGCCGACGCTGACGGCAACAACGTGTACGAGGTGAGCGTGCAGGCGTCCGACGGCTCCCTCGCCGACACGCAGGATCTCAGCGTTTCCGTGACCCAGGTGGTCGTGAACCAGGCCCCGGTGATCACCTCGAACGGTGGCGGCCCCACGGCGTCGGCGTCGGTCGTCGAGAACGCGACCGCCGCCGCCGACATCGACGCGACGGATCCCAACCCGGCGGACACGCTTACATATGCGATCAGCGGTGGCGCAGACGCCGCGCGTTTCCAGATCGACGGTGTCACGGGAGTGCTCTCGTTCGCGACCGCCCCGGACTTCGAGGCGCCGGCCGACGCGGACGGCGACAACGTCTACGACGTCAGCGTGTCCGTCAGCGACGGCTTGCTCAGCGACACGCAGACGCTCTCGGTCGCGGTCACCGACGTGAACGAGACCCCTGCGAATCAGCCTCCCGTGATCATCTCGAGTGGCGGTGGCGACGCGGCGCAGGTTCAGCTGGAAGAGGGCACAACCGGAGTGGGCACCGTTGTGGCGGCGGACCCGGAAGGCGCGCCGCTGGCCTATGCGATCTCGGGGGGCGCCGATGCTGCCCGCTTCATCATCGACCCGGTCTCCGGCGTCCTCTCGTTCGTCTCCGCCCCCGACTTCGAGCACCCCCGCGATCTGAACCTGGACAACGCCTACGAGGTGAACGTCGAGGCATCCGACGGCTTCCTGACGGACACGCAGTCGATCGTCGTCCAGGTTCGCAACGTCAACGAGCGCCCCTCGGGCGTCATGCCGTCAGGACTCGTCACCGACGAGGACGTCGCGCTCGTGCTCCGCGCCGCGAACGGCCGCGTCCTGTCGATCCAAGACCCGGACGGTACAGGCGGCACGGTTCGCCTGACGCTCTCGGTCACTTCGGGCACCCTGACGCTCCCACGCCGACATGGCCTCTCGTTCGCGGGAGGCGACGGCACAGCCGGCCGTAGCGTCACAGTCACCGGCAACATCGCCGATGTGAACGCCGCGCTTGACGAGCTCGTCTTCACCCCTGCCCCGAACGCGTACGGCATCGTCACGCTCACGCTCGTGTCGGCAGACCCGGCTGAGCCGATCCTTTCGGACACGAGCACCACCGCCGTGGTTGTCCGCCCCGTCAACGACGCACCAGTACTTGCCCAGATCGGCGACCTCCGTGCCCTCCCCGGGACGGCGGCGTTGTTCGCCGCAACCGCGAGCGACGTCGACGGCCCCGAGCTCACCTTCGCGCTCGTCGGTGCCCCCGCTGGCGCGCACATCGACCCGACGACCGGCGCTTTCGCCTGGACGCCGACCGCAGCACAGTCACCAGGCGCCTACACGTTCGACGTCGTGGTCGGTGACGGAGGCAACCCGCAGCTCACCGACCGGGCGACGGTCACGATCACCGTTCCGCGGCCGAAAGCTCCTGCTCCCGTCCCCGTCGGTGCTCCGGGGGACGAGGGCACGCCACAACCGGTCACCGGAACGGGTGGGCCGCCACCCGACGCGCCACCGACCCTACGGGCGCACAATGACCGCGCGCACACCACGGCACGGGCATCGGTGACGATCGCCGTGCTCGAGAACGATGCGTTCCCTGCCGGCGGCGTCACCGTCACAGCCGGCCCGGCCGGCCACGGCCGCATCCGTGTACTGCCCGACGGGAGCATTTTCTACACATCCGCTCCCGGCTTCGAGGGAACCGACAGCTTCTCGTACACGATTGTCGGCGAGGACGGCCGTCGTAGCAGCGCCCTTGTCAGGGTCGTCGTCGGGATTCCGCGGCAGACGCCGTCGTCGTGGGTCGGAGGGCCGCTTCTCGGCGGGCCGGCGCCGGGCGGCCCGTCGATCTCGGACCAGGGTGCTGCGACCCGTCTGCACACCGGCTTCCTCGCCATGGCCCGCGCGCTGCTCGAAACGCTGCGGGGCCTCGACACGCCGGTCCGGCTGCTCGCCGTCGCGGGAGCCTGGGTCGGTCTCTTCGGGCTCTGGCTCGTGGTGTTCCGGCGACGTCGAGCGTTCCTGGTCGAGGGCGTCGCGCGCGACGATACGCTGGACGTCCTCGACCGTCCCGAAGGCGAGCCCCGGTACCGGCTCCGCTTCGACGACGGTCCGGTCTGGTCGGTCGGTCGGCGGCGGCGGGTTCACGGGCGTACGTGGGTCCCCGTGAGCACCCGCGCCGGCTCCGGGTTCGTCGAGCTCGACCGGCTGCTCGCGATCGACCGTGGGGTCGATTCGCC
>DAIOGR010000008.1:0-20167 GCA_036745155.1 Gaiella sp. | reverse complement strand
CGACCCCGGCTTCGCCGACCGGACGTACATCGAGCCGCTCGACCTCGAGGGCGTCAGCGACGTGCTCCGGCGAGAGCGCCCGGACGCGATCCTGCCCACACTCGGCGGGCAGACCGCGCTCAACCTCGCGATCGAGCTGTCCGACGCAGGTGTGCTGGAGGAGCTCGGTGTCGAGCTCCTCGGCGCCAGGGTCGACGTGATCCGGCGCGCCGAGGACCGGCAGCTGTTCCGGGACGCCGTGCAGAGCTGTGGCCTGCTCACGCCCGAGTCGCGCATCGTCACGTCCCTCGACGACCTCGCCGGCGTCGTCGTGCCCGCCGTCGTCCGGCCGGCGTTCACGCTCGGGGGCCACGGGGGCGGATTCGCGGACACGCCGGAGCAGTTGCGCGACCAGGTCGAGCGCGGCCTGCGGGAGAGCCCTATCGGGCAGGTTCTGGTGGAGGAGTCCGTCAAGGGCTGGGACGAGTTCGAGCTCGAGGTGATCCGCGACCGCAACGACAACGTCGTCATCGTCTGCTCGATCGAGAACCTCGACCCGATGGGGGTGCATACCGGTGACTCCGTCACGGTGGCACCGCAGATGACGCTGTCGGACGAGGCGTACCAGGAGCTTCGCGACGCGTCCGTCGCCATCATCCGGGCCGTCGGCGTGGAGACGGGGGGGTCGAACATCCAGTTCGCCCGGAGCCGCGACACGGGTGAGGTGCGGGTGATCGAGATGAACCCGCGCGTCTCGCGCTCCTCCGCGCTCGCGTCGAAGGCGACCGGCTACCCGATCGCCAAGGTGGCCGCCAAGCTGGCGGTCGGGTACACGCTGGACGAGATCCCGAACGACCTCACGAAGACGACACCCGCCAGCTTCGAGCCGACGCTCGACTACGTGGTCGTCAAGTTCCCGCGCTTCGCGTTCGAGAAGTTCCCCGGCGCGGATCCGACACTCGGGACGCAGATGAAGTCCGTGGGGGAGGCCATGGGCATCGGTCGTACCTTCACCGAGGCGTTCCTGAAGGCCTTCGGGTCGCGGGAGCTCGACCCGGGCGCGCCGACGCCGTGGGCGACCTTCGACGACATCCCGGAGGGCGTGCACCCCTGGTTCACGACCCAGCTCGCACAGGCACGCCGCGAGCTCGCCTCCCGGGACATCTGGCGCGCCAAGCGGGCAGGGTGGGGCGATGACTCGATCGGCGCCGCCTGGGGCACGAGCGGTGACGACGTGCGCCGGGTGCGCTACGCGAAGGGGATCCGGCCCTCCTACCGGCGCGTGGACTCCTGCGCCGGCGAGGTGGAGGCGGGCTCCAACTACCTCTACTCGACCTGGGGCGAGGCGGACGAGGCGTTGCCGCCGGCCACGAAGCCGCGGGTCGTGATCATCGGCTCGGGGCCGAACCGCATCGGCCAGGGAATCGAGTTCGACTACTGCTGCGTGCACGCCGTGCAGACGTTCCGGGCGCTCGGCTACGAGGCGGTGATGATCAACTGCAACCCGGAGACGGTCTCGACCGACTACGACACCTCCGACCGGCTCTACTTCGAGCCGCTCTCGCCCGAGGAGGTGCTCGCCGTCCTCGACCGCGAGCAGCCCGAGGGCGTCGTCACCCAGTTCGGCGGCCAGACGCCGCTGCGCCTGGCGCGGTGGATCGAGGGCGCGGGCTACCGGATCATGGGCACCCCGCACGCCGCCATCGACCTGGCCGAGGACAGGCAGCGCTTCGGGGCGCTCGCCGCCGAGCTCGGTGTCCGATGCCCGCCCTGGGCGATCGTGGAAGGGGCGGCGCAGGCACTCGCTGCCGCCGCGGAGATCGGCTACCCGGTGCTGGTGCGCCCCTCCTACGTGCTCGGCGGACGCGCGATGCGCGTCTGCTACGACGACGCTCAGCTGCGGGAGGCGATGGGCGCCGTCTCCGGCTCGGTGCTGCTCGACCGCTTCGTCGAGAACGCGATCGAGATCGACGTCGACGCTCTGTGCGACGGCGAGGAGGTCTACGTCGCCGCCGTGATGCAGCACGTCGAGGAGGCGGGCGTCCACTCGGGCGACTCGACGTGCGTGCTGCCTGCTCAGTCACTCACGCTCGCGAACGCGCTGGAGGTCGAGCACATCGTGAAGCGGCTCGGGCCGGGGCTGGGAGTGGTCGGGCTGCTCAACGTGCAGCTCGCGGTCGCGGACTCCACCGTCTACGTGCTGGAGGCGAACCCGCGCGCGTCCCGCACCGTGCCGTTCGCCTCCAAGGCGATCGGGATCAACCTCGTGGAGGCAGCGTGCAAGCTCGCCGCCGGCGCGACGCTACGGGAGCTCGACCTGCCGGTGCCGCGGCCGTCGCAAGTCAGCGTCAAGGCGGCGGTGCTGCCGTTCGCCCGTTTCCCCGGCTCGGATCCGGTGCTCGGGCCCGAGATGCGCTCGACGGGAGAGGTGATGGCCAGTGCCAGCGACCTGCCGACGGCGCTCGCGAAGGCGGAGCGGGCCGCCGGCCGGCCGCTGCCGACCGGAGGCACGGCGTTCATCTCGGTCAACGACACGGACAAGCCCAGTGTCGCACCCATAGCCGCCGCGCTCGCCGGTCTCGGCTTCGAGCTCGTGGCGACGGAGGGCACGGCGGCGACGCTGCGCGCGGCCGGCCTGGAGGTCGAGGAGGTGGCGAAGGTTGCGGATGCGGCGGCATCGGAGCAGACGGTCGTCGACCTCGTGCGCGAGGGTCGCTGCGACCTGATCGTGAACACCCCGCAGGGCTCGGGCGCCCGGGCCGACGGCTACCGGATCCGGGAAGCGGCGATCACCGGCCGCGTGCCCTGCATCACCACCATCGCCGGGGCGGCGGCGGCGGTGCACGCGATCGCGAACGCGCGTGCGGAGACGGCGCTCTCCCTGCAGGAGCGCATCGGAGCCGGCGCCTGACAGCCCTTCGGCGAGAGCAGCTGACGGTCGTCGGCAGCGAGCCCGTCGGGCCCTACCGGCTGCTGCGCCTCGACCGGGGTGCCGTCGACCCGGGCGTCCCGGGCCAGTTCTTCATGCTGGAGGCGCCGGGCCGCGTGCTGCCGCGGCCGATGTCCCTCTGCCTGGCGCCCCCCGGCGAGCTGGCGTTCCTGATCGACCCGGTCGGCCCGGGCACGCGCGCCCTCTGCGGCCTCGAGGCGGGCCGCGCGCTGCACGTGCTGGGGCCGCTCGGGAACGGCTTCGACCTCTCCGTCCCCCGCCCGCTGCTCGTCGGCGGCGGCATCGGCATCGCGCCCCTCCCGTACCTCTCCGAGGCGCTCGGCGCGCCGCCCGCGCTACTCGGCTTCCGCTCCGCGCACCACGCCGAGGCTGCCGCGCTCCTTCCCGGCGCCGAGGTCGTGCTCGAGCCGACGTACGTGACGGAGCTGCTGCCGGAGGACCCCGGCGACGTGCTCGCCTGCGGCCCGGAGGCGATGCTGCTCGCGCTCCGCGCGCTCGCTCCGGAAGCGCAGCTCGCCTGGGAGGCGCCGATGGCCTGCGGCTACGGGGCCTGTTACGGCTGCGTCGTCGAGCTGGACGGCCACTACGAGCGGCTGTGCGTCCGCGGCCCCGTCCTCTCCGCTGCCACGAACCGTTCCGTGAGCACGTGAGCATCCCGCTGCTCAACGCGTCCGGATGCCTCGACGCGCTCACCGCTCCCGAGGTGGCGGCCCAACTCGACGCGTTCGTGACGAAGACGATCACGCCGCTGCCGCGCGAGGGCAATCCTCCCGTGCGGATCGCGGAGACCCAGCACGGAATGCTCAACTCGATCGGGCTGCAGGGCCCCGGCATCGCCGGGCTCCTCGAAGACGTGCTGCCCCGCCTGGCCGCACTCGAGCTCACGGTCTGGGTCTCGGTCGGCGGCTTCTCCGCACGCGACTACGCCTCGATCTGCGAGCTGCTCGACGAGCGGGGCGACGTCACCACGATCGAGCTCAACCTCTCCTGCCCCAACGTGGACGAGGCACCAGAGTCGTCCGCGCAGATCGTCGCCGCGTGCCGCACGGCGACCTCCAAGCCGCTCTACGCCAAGCTCTCGCCGGCCACCTGGGACATCGCCGAGTCGGCCCGCGCGGTCGTCGCGGCGGGAGCGGACGGCCTCTCGCTCGTCAACACGATCAGAGGGATGGCGCTCGACCCGGCCACGCTGCGCCCTCGCCTCGCCCGCGGCGCCGGCGGCTACTCCGGCCCGGCGCTGAAGCCGGTCGCGCTCGCCTGCATCCACGCCTGCGCCTCGGCCGTGGACGTGCCGATCGTCGGGATGGGAGGTGTGGGCTCGGGAATGGACGCGCTCGAGCTCGTCGCCGCGGGCGCAACCGTTGTCGCTCTTGGCACCATCCTCTTCGCCGATCCGGGCGCCCCCGGACGCGTCCGGGCCGAGCTCCAGGCCGAGTCCACGGCCCGCGGGCTTCCAAACGCGCTGGCAGCACGGAGAATTGCCATTGGGCAATAGACCGAAATCCCTGCAAATCGGCGGTAACGGTTCTCCTTGATTGTCGCCGTGGGATTGCTAGACTCGACCGCTCATGGTCACGTCCAAGACGCAGCTGCAGGCGCCCGCTCGCTCGCTCGACCAGCGGATGGAAGCGCTCAAGCGGGCGAACGACATCCGCGTGCGGCGCGCACAGCTGAAGAAGGACCTCAAGGACGGTCAGGCGCAGATCGAGGAGATCCTGCTCGACCCGCCCGAGTACGTGTCCACCGCCAAGGTGTTCGACATGCTGATGGCGGTGCCGAAGTTCGGTCGCGTCAAGGCCGCGCGCATGCTCAACCAGTGCCGGATCAGCCAGTCGAAGACGGTCGGTGGACTCTCCGAGCGGCAGCGGGCCGAGCTCGTCTCGCTCTTCAACCGGTAGCCATCGCCGCCACGTCCGAGACGAAGGAATGGCGGGCGTGACGTCTGAGACCCCTGTCTTCGTCATCACCGGCCCGTCCGGGGCGGGGAAGGGAACCCTGATCAAGACGCTCGTGGAGCGACTCCCCGAGCTCGAGGTCGCCGTCTCGGCGACGACGCGCCCGCAGCGTCCCGGCGAGGCCGACGGTGTCGAGTACTGGTTTCTGACGGAGGAGGAGTTCGTGGCGCGGATCGCCGCCGGAGACTTCCTCGAGCATGTGCGCTACGTCTCCGGGAAGCGCTACGGGACGCTCCGCTCGGAGATCTCCCGCATCGCCGACGAGGGTCGCGTCTGCGTGCTCGAGCTGGAGCTCGACGGCGCGCTGCGGGTGCAGGAGGAGGTGCCCGGCAACGTCACCATCTTCATCGCGGCGCCGGTGGAGGAGCTCGAGCGGCGGCTGCGCGAGCGCGCCACCGAGTCGACCGGCGAGATCGGCGACCGCATCGCCCTCGCGCGCAGGCAGCTCGAGCAGGCACACCGGTTCCGCTACATGGTGCGCAACGACGCCGTCCAGCGCGCCACCGAGGTGCTCACCGCCATCGTCGAGCGGGAGCTCGCGCTCAGCGGTGCAACGTCAGGTACCATGGGCGCCCGATGATCGAACCTCGTATCGACGACCTGCTCGCACATGTCGACTCCCGCTACGCGCTCGTGATCGTCGCGGCGAAGCGCGCGCGGCAGATCAACAGCTATCACCATCAGCTGGGTGAGGGGATGGGCTTCGAGGCGGCGCCGCCGCCGCTGATCGAGTCCCGCTCCAAGAACTACCTGACGATGGCGATGGAAGAGGTTGCACAGGGCAAGCTCGCGTACGCGTACGTGACCTCGTAAAGAGGCCCCTCGTGCCCGTCCCTCACCGCTAGACCCCTGACCGCCGGCCAGCGGGCCGCTTGCACCGGGCCGTACACGGCACAATGTGCGGATGGCGCGAATCGTCCTCGGCATCACAGGTGGGATCGCTGCCTACAAGGCATGCGAGGTGCTGCGGCTGCTCGTGCGCGACGGCCATGACGTGCTACCGGTACCGACGGCGGGTGCCGAGCGCTTCGTCCGCGCCGAGACGTTCTTCGCACTGGCACGCCGTCAGCAGCCGAGCGACCCGTACCCGCACCTCCAGCGCGCCGAGTTGCTGCTGATCGCGCCACTCACGGCACACACGCTCGCGCGACTCGCGCACGGCCTCGCCGACGACGTGCTGACGGAGGCTGCTCTCGCGCACCGGGGCCCGTTCCTCGTTGCCCCCGCCATGAACACCCGCATGTGGGAGCACCCTGCCACCCGCGCCAACGTCGCCCTGCTGCTGGAGCGGGGCGTCCACCTGGTCGGCCCCGTGGCGGGAGAGCTCGCGGAGGGGGAGGTGGGGCCGGGGCGGATGTCGGAGCCGGCGGTGATCGTCGCCCGCGCGCTCGAGCTCCTGCGCCCGCCAGACGGCCCGCTCGCCGGCCGCAAGGTGGTCGTCAGCGCCGGTGGGACGCGCGAGCCGCTCGACTCGGTGCGGTACCTGGGCAACCGCTCATCGGGCCGGATGGGGGTCGCGCTGGCAGAGGAGGCGAGGAAGCGTGGGGCGGACGTGACACTGCTCGCGGCGCACCTCGCCGTCGCAGCCCCGGCCGGGGTCACGGTCGTGGCGACGCCCACGGCAGCCGACCTCGAGCGCGAGGCGCTCGCCCGCGCAGACGCGGATGTCGTCCTCATGGCTGCCGCCGTGGCGGATTACCGTCCCGCCGAGGTGGTCGACGGGAAGCGCCCCAAGACGGCCGACGGATGGCACCTCGACCTCGTCCCCACCGTCGACGTCGCGCGCGCGCTGGGCGCGGCGCGGCACGCCGACCAGGTGCTCGTCGCGTTCGGCGCCGAGCACGGCGCCGACGGGCTGGAGCGGAAGCGGCGGATGCTCGACGACAAGAACGTGGACCTCGTCGTCTACAACGACGTCGGCCGCGGCGACATCGGCTTCGACAGCGACGACAACGAGGTCACGCTCGTCACCCGCGCGGGCGACCGGCACGTGCCTAAGGCATCCAAGCGGGAGATCGCGGCCGCCGTGCTGGACGAGGTCGAGCGACAACTGGGCACCGCCGGCAGCCGCAACGGCCACTCCCCGGGGAGCGGCAGCTGATGGACGGCGCAGCGGCGCCGGAGCCGCTGCCCGCGGCGTTTGCAGCCGATCTCGCCGACCGCGTCGTCGCGAACCTGGCGAAGGCCTTGCACGCGCCGGCGGAGACGCTGCGGCTGCCGCTGCTCTGCCTGCTCGCGGAGGGCCACGTGCTCGTCGAGGACGTGCCGGGCGTCGGGAAGACGGTGCTCGCGAAAGCGCTCGCCCGCTCCCTCGAGCTCGAGTTCTCGCGCCTTCAGTTCACACCGGACCTGCTGCCCTCCGACGTCACCGGGGTCAACGTGTACGACCAGCACGAGAGCCGGTTCAGGTTCCGGCCGGGCCCGGTGTTCGCCAACGTCGTGCTCGTCGACGAGGTGAATCGCGCGTCCCCGAAGACCCAGTCCGCCTTGCTCGAGGCGATGCAGGAGACACAGGTCACGGTCGACGGCGAGACGTACCCGCTCGTCCGCCCGTTCCTCGTGATCGCGACCCAGAACCCGCTCGAGTACGAAGGCACCTATCCGCTACCGGAGGCACAACTCGACCGCTTCGCAGTGCGCATGGCGCTCGGCTACCCGCCGCTCGCCGAGGAGGCGCGCATGCTCGCCGAACAGACGACCGAGCCGCCCCTCGACAGCCTCCAGTCCGTCGCCCGACGTGACGACCTGCTGGCTGCGATCGAGGCGGCGCGCCACGTCTACGTCGAGGAGAGCGTCGCCAGATACGTCGTTGCGGTGCTCCGCCACACGCGCGCCAGCGGCAACCTGGCGTTGGGCGCAAGCCCTCGAGCGGGCATTTCGCTGCTGCGCCTCGCGAAGGCCCGCGCGCTCGTGGAGCGGCGCGAGTTCATCACCCCCGACGACGTGCAGGCGGTCGCCCCGGCCGTGCTCGCGCACCGTCTCATCCTCGCGCCGGAGGCGCATTCCGCCGGGCTCGCCGCCGAGGACGTGGTACGCGAGGCGCTCGAGGGCACACCGGTCCCGGTGTGACCCGGCGCAGCAGCCGCGCAATCGCCCTCGGGCTCGTCGCCGTTCTCGCCGCGTGGTCGTTCGGCTCGGTGCCTGTCGCCGTGGTCGCGCTCGGGCTCGTGCTGGCAGGCACGTCAGCCCGCCTGTGGGCGCGTCTCGCAGCACGCGGCGTCACCGCCGAGCGGCTGCTCGCCGGCACTGCCCACGTCGAAGGAGACGATGTCACGCTGACGCTGGAGGTGCGTGGTCGGCGCTTCCTGCCCATCGGCTCCATCACCGTGCGCGGGCCGGTCGGCCCGCTCGGTGCCGGCGAGCTCCGGATCCGTCGGGGCCGGACCGACACGGTGGTCGAGGGGTTGCCGCGCGGCCGTTACACCCTCGCTCCGGCCCAGATCGTGCTCGAGGATCCTCTCGGGCTCGAGCGCGTGACCACGCTCGCCGGCCCGCCGCTCTGCCTCACCGTGCGCCCGCGCATCGTCGAGCCGGCCGTGCTCTTCGGCCACGGCGGCAGACGTGAGCAGGGTGGGCGCCGGGCGAGGCTGCGCAGCCCGTCGGGCTTCGAGCTGCATGCCGTCCGCGACTACCGGGACGGTGAGCCGCTGCGCGCGGTGCACTGGCCGAGCACGGCACGGCGCTCGCGCCTGATGGTGAAGGACATGGACGATGCTCCAAGGGACGACGTCGTCGTCGTGCTCGACCAGGATCCGTCGGCGCTCGCCGGTGACCGCGGCTCGTCGAGCTTCGACGCAGCCGTTCGGGCCGCCGGCTCCGTCATCAAGGCGAACGCCGCCCGGGGCCGGCGGACGGCGCTGCTGCTCACGGGGGCGTCGCCCGAGATCGTGCGAGTGCGGTCGCTTGCACGCGACTGGACGATCGCCCTCGACGCGCTCGCGGGCGCCGAGCCCGACGCACGGACCGACCTCTGCAGCGTGCTCTCCGACCCGCGCCTGCCGGCGGCGCGAGCAGCCGATCTCGTGGTCGTGACCGGCAGGCCCGACGTGGTGGCCGACGCGCTCTGCAACCGACGGCGGGACGGCCGGCTGGCCGCGCTCGTGGCCGTCGACGTGCCGACCTATGCGGGTGCCCCACCGTCCGCTGCGGCGCCGTGCCTCCTGCGGGCAGCTGCCGCGGGCGTCGCCGTCGTGGTCGTTCGGGCCGGGGAGGACCTCGCGGGTGCGCTGGCAGGCACGGGAGCGACACGGGCGGGCCATGGGTAGGGCCATCCTGGTCGCGCTCCCGCCGGCGCTCGCCGTGGCGTACGCCTGGACGCGCCTCGAGTCGGCACCCGACGCCTGGCGCACAGCGGCGGTGATCGGGCTGGCGCTCGCCCCGCTCGCGCTGCATACCTGGAGCCGACGACTGGCCGCAGCCCTCGCCGGCTCGGTGCTCGCCGTTTCGCTCTCCTTCTCTGCCTGGCCGGCCGGCGAGGGCACCTGGCCGGGCGACCTCTTCGCAGCCGCCGAGAAAGGCCTCCGCGACTTCTACCTCGTGCCGCTCCCGTTCGACTCGTCCGCACACCCGGCCATGCAGGGGCTCGTGCTCGTGGCCTTGGCGGCGTTCGGCCTCGCGCTCGCACTCGCGGCGGCGGCACGACGTCCGCTCGCGTGCTCGGCCGCGGCAGCCACCGGCGTGTGCTGGCCGGCGACGATCGCGCCGGGCCGCGACACGATCGCGATCGGCGCCCTGGCGCTCGGCGCCGCGCTGTGGCCGCTGCTCGCAACGCGTGCCCGGGTGGAGCGCAGCCTCGCACCCGCGCTGGCGACACTCCTCACAGTTGTCGTCGTCGCCGCCGCGGCCGCGAATGCCGGCATGCGGCCCTCCGAGTCGGCCCTCGCCTGGCAGCGGTGGACGCTCTTCGGCGAGTCGGCCGGAGCGGCCGGCGTCAAGCTCGTCTGGGACGCGAGCTACACGGGCATCGAGTTCCCGGCGCGCAGGACGACAGTCCTGCGAATCCACGCGCCGCACCGCGCGCTCTACTGGCGCGCCTCCACGCTCGACACCTTCGTCGGCGACCGCTGGATCGAGGACCTCTACCCGGTGGCGATCGGCAGCGGCGACCGGCTGCTCCCCCAGAACCGGCTGCAGCCCCCGGCCGCTCGCCGCCGTGGCGACTGGATCGAGCAGCGTGTCGAGGTGGCTGCGCTCGTCGACGACCACGTGGTGGCTGCGAGCGAGCCGACGCGCCTGCAAAGTGACGACCTGGAACGCGTCGTGTACTTCGACGGCGGCGTCGTGCGCGCTGCCCAGCGCGTCGCCAAGGGGCAGAGGTACACGGTCTGGAGCGCGGCGCCGCGGCCGACGCCGGCCCAGCTCGTCCGCTCGCCGCCGCGCTACCCGCGCGAGGCCCGCCGCTATCTCCAGCTCGGCCGCACGCAGGCGCCGCCGTACGGCGAGGCAGGCAGAGTGCGTCGCGTCGACAGCCTCTTCGACGACGTGCGCTACGAGGCCCTGTGGCCGTACCGGGGCGTCTGGAAGCGTGCGCAGGCGGTCGGAGGCAGTGCCGGGACGCCGTACCAGGCGGCGCTCACGATCGAGCGGTGGCTGCGCACACAGGGTGGCTTCCGCTACGAGGAGCGGCCGGCGCAGCCGGTCGGGACACCGCCGCTCGTCGATTTCCTGGAGCGCACGAAGCAGGGCTACTGCCAGCATTACGCCGGCTCGATGGCGCTGATGTTGCGGCTGCTCGGCATTCCCTCCCGTGTGGCCGTCGGCTTCACGAGTGGGAGGTGGGCGGACGGCGTGTGGACCGTGACCGACCACGAAGCCCACGCCTGGGTCGAGGTCTGGTTCGCCGGCTACGGGTGGCTCCCGTTCGACCCGACGCCTGGGCGCGGGCGGCTGTCGGCCTCCTACACGAACGCCTCCGACTCGGCCGACGCCGTGCGCGCCCTCGGTACCGGGCGCTTCCTGGACTTCTCGGGTCAAGGGCCGTTCGGTAGCACCCCCGTGGCGCCGGGAGCGGCGTCGGCGACCCCGAGCCGGTCGCCGTGGCCATACCTCGCCCCTGTAGCGGCTCTGGCCCTGCTGCTCGCCGGGCTGGCGGCCGCCAAGGAGTGGCGGCGGCGCGGCGCCTACCGCAGCCACGATCCGCGCCGCCGCGCCGCCGCCGCGCGGGGGGAGCTCGCCTGCTTCCTCCGTGACCAGGGCGTCGAGGTCGGGGCTGACGCGGGCCTCGGCGTCCTGCGCCGGGAGCTCGCCCCCTTCGGCGTCGCGGCAGACGGATTCGCGAGGGCGTTCGCCCGCGCCCGCTACGGGCCGCCACCGGGCGCAGCGGCAGCCGCGCACGACGCACAGCGCGAGCTCGCAGCCGTCCTGCACGCCTTGCGCGCCCGGCTCGGCCCCGGCCGTCGCCTCCGCGGCTTCCTCGCCCTGCGGTCGTTGCGGGGCTCTTGACGGATTCGGCACGATGAGGGCATGAGCGACGCGTACGACCTCTATCAGCAGGGTCGGGCCCACCTGCGGGACGGCCTGGCCGCCCAGGCGACCGTCGCGCTCGAGAAGGCGAAGCGGCTCGAGCCCGAGAAGGCCTCGATCCGGGAGGCACTCGGCATCGCGTACTTCCGGATCACCCGCTGGGCAGAAGCCGAAGCGGAGTTCCGCAAGGTGCTCGACCTCTCTCCCGTCGACGACTACGCGCACTATGCGCTCGGCCGGTCGCTGCAGAAGCAAGGCCGCCTGGAGGAGGCGGGCCGCCATCTCAAGCTCGCGAAGTTCCTGCGCCCGCCGACGCCGCACGGCCTACCCGGGATCGACGACGACGACGAGAGTCAGGCGTCGAGGTCGGACAGCAGCGTCGCATAACGGCGGAACCGCTTTGTGGCACCGCGGTTGAAGGCCGCCGCGTACTCTGCGGCCGCCGCGTCGTCGAGTGTGCGAGCGTAGCTCTCGCGAATGTCGAGCAGGCGGTCGGCGATCGCGTCGACGACGAGCTGGTAGTCCCCGTATGCCTCCTCGGCGGCGTCGCGTGCCACGCGGTTCCAGGCCTCCTCCGCCTCGGCCGCCTCCTGCAGCAGCTCGGCGTCGTCGGTCGAGAACAGATCGAGCTGGCGGGTGACGAGCTCGTCGAAGCGGCCGCGCCGGAACGGGCTCACAGGAGCTCCTCGTACACGGCGAGGTGGGCTGCCGCGGCGCGCTCCCAGGTGAGCTCCTCGCGCGCACGCTGCGCGCCCGCGCGCGCCGCCGCGAGCGAGCCGGCGTCGCCCAGGAGCTCGCTCAAGGCCGTGGCCAGGGCGGCGACGTCGCCCGCCGCCACGACACGGCCAGCACCGAATGCAGCCACGGTCTCGCCCAGGCCGCCGACGTCGTACACGACCGCTGGGATACCGGCACCGAGCGCCTGTAGGAGCGCTCCTGACTGGTCGATCTCGGCGCTGTACGGGAACACCGCCACGGTCGCCTCCGAGAGCGCCCGGTCGAGCTCGGCCGCAGCGAGGTAGCCGAGGCGCCATTCGGCGCGATCGCCTGCGACCCGCCGCAGCCCCTCGAGCGGAACCCGGGGGTCTCCGGCGACGAGCAGCCTTGCCCCCTCGACCCGGCTCACCGCCTCGATCGCGTCGGGGAGGCCCTTGTAGGGGCGGATCACCCCGAGCGCGAGCACCGTCAGCCCGTCGTCGCGCCGCGCCGCGTCGCTGCGGAAGACCGGATGCGGGATCACGCGAAGCTTCCCGTCCGGTACCCCGAATGCGGCCAGCGCGCGCTTTCCGTTGACGCTGTGAACGATCACCCGGTCGCAGTGTGTGAACAGGCGCGCCCAGGTCCCCGTGCGGTGCGCGGTGCGTCTCGGCAGAAGGTCATGCGCGGTGAGCACGAGCGGTGCGCGGGCGTGAAGGAGCCACGCGTCGGCCTCCGGCATCGCAAGCCACTGCAGATGGAGCACATCCGGACGGGCGACGGCGAGCCGCGCCAGCACGAGGGGGTGCTCGAGCGCCTTGACTGCGAGCCGTACGCGTCGGCTGCCCACCCGGGTCGACAGCGCGTAGAGGCTGTCGTCGACCTCGTAGCCGTCGGGTGCGGGCACGTCGCCGTAACGGAATCGCGAGGTCAGCAGCCGTACGTCGGCGCCCGCGCGGGCGAGCGCGGCCGCGAGCGCGTGGTCGTAGGGTGGCGTGTAGGCGGGAGGGTCGGCGAGGACGACGCGCATCGCTCCTAGAGTAGAGGCGCAGGTGGGACTGATCGTGCGCAGCTGGAACGTCTTTCACGGGAACGCCGACCCGCCGCGTCGCCGCGGCTTCCTCCGGGAGATGGTGCGCCGCGCGAGCGCCGACGAGCCCGCCGTGCTCTGCCTGCAGGAGGTACCCGTCTGGGCGCTTCCGCGCCTCGACGACTGGAGCGGCATGCAGGTGACGGCGGCGATCACCCGCCCCCCGCTGGGCCCGAGCGCCCTCGCGGGACGCGTGACGCGCCTGCACCAGGGGCTGCTCCGCTCGGCCCTGGCAGGTCAGGCGAACGCCGTGCTCGTCTCGCGCGCGCTCGAGGTGGAGGATCTCGGGCACGAGCGCATCAGCGACCGCGGCCGCGAGCGCCGCCTCGTGCAGGGTGTGCGCGTGGCCGGCCTCGGCGTCGTCGCGAACCTGCACGCGACGGCCGACTTCCGGGATCCGCGCGTGCCCGCAGCGGAGCTCGGGCGAGCGTGCGCGTTCGCCGAGGCGGCGGCTCTGCCGGGTGAGGCGGTCGTGCTCGCCGGCGACTTCAATCTGCGCCGGCCGGCGCTGGCCGGGTACTCCGCTCCCGGGCCGGGGATCGACCACGTCCTCGTCCGCGGGGCCACTGCCGGCCCGCTTGTCACCTGGTCGCGCGAGCGCCGTATGCAGAATGGCTTCGTGCTCTCGGACCACGCACCGGTCGAGCTGGAGGTCGGGTGACCTTCGAGGAGGCACGGGCGCAGTTTCCCGTACTCGCACGGATCGCCTACCTGAACGCGGGCACGTTCGGGCCGCTCGCCCGCAGGACCGTGGCAGCAGTGCGCGCCGAGCTGGAGCGCGACTTCGAAGAGGGCCGCACGGGCGACGGGTACTTCCAGCGCACGCTGGAGCTGCGCGCGGAGCTGCGCGAGGCCGTCGCGGCGCTCGTTGGCGCCGAGCCGCACCAGGTGGCGCTGACCTCCTCGACCACGGACGGCTGCAACATCGTCGTCGCGGGGCTCGGCCTCACGAGCGACGACGAGGTGATCACGACCTCGGAGGAGCACTTCGGGCTCCTCGGTGCGCTCGGAACCTCCGCCGCGCGCGTCGTCGTCGTCGAGCCGGAGCCCGAGCGGATCCTGGCCGCCGTGACGCCACGGACGCGGCTGATCGCGGTCTCCCAGGCGCTGTGGACCACAGGCCGGGTGCTGCCCGTGCGGGCGCTGCGCGAGCAGAGCGGGGTGCCGGTGCTCGTCGACGGCGCCCAGTCGGTGGGCGCCGTCCCCGTGGACGCCGCGGGCCTCGACTTCCTCACCGTCTCCGGCCAGAAGTGGTTGTGCGGCCCGGACACCACCGGAGCCCTCGTCGTGGCGGATCCCGACCGCTTGCGGGTGGCGGCGCCCAGCTACTTCTCGCAGCAGCGGTACGAGCCGGACGGCACCTTCGTGCCCCGGGCAGGGGCGCTGCGCTTCGAGCCGAACTGGTGGCCGGCGTCATCGCTGAGCGGCCTGCTCGCAGCTCTGGCAACACGGCCCGCGTGGGCGTTCGAGCGTGCGGCGGCGGTGGCCGAGCAATGCCGCGCGCTGCTGGGTGCCCGCGTCGAGGTCGTCGTGCCCGAGGACCGCTCCACGCTCGTGTCGTTCCGGCCCGAGGGCGACCCCACTACTGTCGTCGCCTTGCTGGCGGAGCGAGGAGTCCACGTCCGCGAGATCCCCGGCTCCGGGCTCGTGCGGGTCTCGTGCGGCTGGTGGACGAGCGATGACGACCTCGACCGGCTCGCCGGGGCGCTGCCGTGAGCCCTCGCACGGGCGGGTGCCTGTGTGGCGCCGTGCGCTTCTCTGTGTCCGGGCCGGTGCGCGACGTGGTCGTCTGCCACTGCGTCGAATGCCGCCGCTGGGCGGGCGGTGCCTGGCCCGCGACGGCCGCGCACCGCGATGACCTGACCGTCACCGGGGAGGACGCGCTGCGGTGGGAGCCGTCTCCCGCCTCGGCCACCTCGGCCCGGCGCGGCACCTGCCTCGCCTGCGGCTCCAGCCTCTTCTGGGAGGCGCCCGGCCGCCCGACCGTGTCGATCGGCGTCGGTGCGCTCGACGACGCCGGAGGCCTCGAGCTGGCGGCGCACATCTACGCCGCGAACGCGCAGGAATGGGAGCAACCCGGTGCGCCGGCGTACCCGCAGGGCTATCCGGAGACGGCGCCCCCGCCTGCCTGGCGCTAGGCGGGGCGCTCAGGCGGAGGTGGGCAGGCCCAGCTCGCCGGCAATCGGCCGCAGCGCCTGCACGATGTTCGCGATGTGCTCGTCGAGCTCGAGACCGAGCAGCTCGGCCCCCGCGTAGACCTCGTCGCGGTGGACGCCCGCGGCGAAGGACGGCTGCTTCAGCTTCTTCCGCACGGACTTCGGCTCCAGCCCCTCGAGGCCGCTCGGCCGCACGAGCCCGCATGCGTGCACGAACCCGGAGAGCTCGTCGCAGGCGAAGAGCGTCTTCTTCAACAGCGTGTCACGGGGGATCTGGAGATGCTCGGCGTGCGAGAGGACGGTGTCGATCAGCTCCTCGGGGTACCCCTCCTCGCGCAGCAGCGGTGCTCCGTCCTGAGGATGCTGGTCGAGCGTCGGGTGCAGCTCGTAGTCGAAGTCGTGCAAGAGGGCGGCGCACCCCCAGAACTCCTCGTCCTCGCCGAACAGCCTGGCGTAGTGGCGCGTCGAGGCCTCGACGGCGATCGCATGCCGTAGCAGCGACTCGCTTTTCGTGTAGCGGGTCAGCGTCTCCCAGGCTCGATCACGGGTCACGTCCACGGGGACGGTACGATACCGCGCGCCTCATGCTGTCGTTCGTGATCCAGGGCGGTCGTCCGCTCTCCGGCACCGTCCGCGCGGCCGGGAACAAGAACGGCGCGCTCCCGATCCTGGCTGCCACCGTGCTCACCTCCACCGAGGTGCGACTGTCGAACGTGCCACGCATCCGCGACGTGGAGACGATGGTGGAGTTGCTCGCGGACATCGGGGCCGACGCCGAGTGGACCGGCCCGAACGAGGTTCGCGTGAACGCCGCCGGCGTCGACAAGACCGATCTCGATCCCGATCTGTGCCGCGAGATTCGCGCCTCGTTCCTGCTCGCAGGTCCGTTGCTCGCGCGCTTCGGCCGCGTCGTGGTGCCGCCGCCCGGCGGCGACGTGATCGGCCGCCGGAGGCTCGACACCCACATCCACGCGTTCGCGGAGCTCGGCGCCGACGTGGCGGTGAACGGTGCCTACGAGCTGACGAGCAACGGCCTCGTCGGCAAGCGCATGTTCCTCGACGAGGCCTCCGTGATGGGCACGGAGAACGCGATCATGGCCGCCGTGCTCGCACGCGGAGAGACGGTCGTCGGTCACGCGGCCTGCGAGCCGCATATCCAGGATCTCTGCCGCTTCCTCGTCGCCTGCGGCGCCCGGATCGACGGGATCGGCTCGAACATCCTGCGGATCGAGGGCGTGGAGCGGCTCGAGGGCGGCGACTACCGCATCGGCCCGGATCACATCGAGGTCGCGAGCTTCGCGGCTCTCGCCGCCGTCACGGGCGGCGAGGTGACGATCGAGGACACGAACCCGGACGACCTGATCTCGATCGTGCCGGCGTTCCGCAAGCTCGGGATCCGGCTCGACGTGGGGGAGACGACCGTGCGCGTGCCGGCAGGGCAGGACCTGCACGTGGAGGACGACCTGGGCGAGCAGGTGCCGAAGATCGAGTCGGGGATCTGGCCGGCCTTCCCGGCCGACCTCACGTCCATCGCCGTCACCGCCGCCACACAGGCGCGGGGCACCGTGCTCATCTTCGAGAAGATGTTCGAGAGCCGGCTCTTCTTCACCGACAAGCTCGTCGCGATGGGGGCGAAGATCATCCTCTGCGACCCGCACCGCGCCGTCGTGAGCGGCCCGTCCAGGTTGTACGGCCAGCGGCTCGAGAGCCCCGACATCCGTGCCGGCATGGCAATGGTGATCGCAGCGCTGTGCGCCGATGGGCGCTCGACGATCGGGAACATCCGCCAGATCGACCGCGGCTACGAGCGCATCGACGAGCGGCTGCGCGCGCTCGGCGCCGATATCGAGCGCGGCGAGCTGTGAGCGGGGCCCGTCTCGTGCCGGGATCGGGCGAGAGCAACGTCGCCACCGGGCTGCCCGTGCTCGATCATCTCCTCGCGCACCTGGCGCGGGCGGGGAGCTTCGACCTGGCGCTCGAGATCGAGCCGGACGACCCCGGGGCCGAAGTCGACGCGGCCGGCGCCGCGCTCGGGCGCGCTGTGGCGCCGCTGCTTCCCCTGGGTGCGCACGGCGAGGGCGCGATGCCCTCCGCCGAGGCGCTCGCGATGGTCGTGCTCGAATCGTCGGGCACGCCGCTCGTGGCGTCGAACGCGGACCTCACGGGGGCGGGCGGCCTCGGCACCGATCTCGCAGCCCGGTTCCTGAACGGCCTCGCCGGGGCGGCGCAGCTGACGCTGCACGTGCGGCTGATCGAGGGCGAGGACACCGATCACGTGCTCGAGGCCATCTTCAAGGCGCTCGGTGTCGCACTCCGCCGCGCCGTCGCGGCCCCCGCAGCCCACTGACCGAGAGGAGATCCCGATGGAGAAGACCGTCGTCCGTACCGAGGCCGCACCGGCGCCCTTCCAGGGCGCTCCGTACAACCAGGCGATCGTGGCCGGAGACCTCGTCTTCGTGGCGGGCCAGCTGGGACTGAAGCCTGGCGACACGGCCGTCGCAGGCGACATCTCGACCCAGACGGAGCAGGCGCTGCGCAACCTCGGAGCGATCCTGGAAGCAGCAGGCTCCTCGCTCGACAACCTCGTCAAGACGAGCGTGTTCCTGCAGGATCTCGGCGACTTCGCCGCCATGAACGAGGTCTACGCACGGCACGTGGGCGACCGTCCGCCAGCACGCTCGACCTTCCAGGTCGCGAAGCTGCCCTCCGGCGCGCTCGTCGAGATCGAGGCCGTCGCGCACCTGTAGGGCGCGGCCCGCCTCACTCTCCCTCGCCCCGGCCGGGCCGGGGCGGCAGAATCGACTGATGCCCACCGCGATCCGCCGCTACGTTCGCTCGCTCGACCTCGACGCCTACGTCGTCGGCGGCGCCGTGCGCGACGAGCTGCTCGGGCTGTCGCACGCGGACGAGGACTTCCTCGTCCCGGGCGTCGACCACGACGGGTTGCGTGCTGCGCTCGAGCCGCACGGCCGCGTCGAGGAGATGGAGGTGCACGGCCAGCTCGTCGGCGTGCGCCTGCACCCGCACGACCGGCAGGTGCGGCTGCTGGCGCCTGCCGGGATCGAGCTGACGCCGCCGCGGGCGGAGCGGTCGACGGGCCCGGGCCACCGGGACTTTGCGATCGTCAGCGATGCGTCGATCGGGATCGAGGAGGACATGGCCCGGCGCGACTTCACGGTCAACGCGATGGCGATCCGGCTCGCCGACGGCGCCCTCGTCGATCCGTTCGGCGGTCTCGGCGACCTGGCGCGGCGGCGGCTGCGCACCGTCGGCCCCGGGAGCTTCGCCGAGGATCCGCTCCGGCTCGTGCGGGCCCTTCGCTTCGTCTCCCAGCTCGCGCTCGAGCCGACGGGCGAGACGCTGACCCAGATGCGCCTCGCAGCGGGAGGGCTCGACCATGTCTCGGCGGAGCGCATCGGCGGCGGCCTCGGCGCGGACGGGCTGGGGGAGCTGTCGAAGCTCCTGCTCGGCCGTGCCCCTGCGAAGGCGCTCCGCCTCGCCCGCGACACGGGCGTGCTCGTCCAGGTGATCCCGGAGTTCGCGCCGTCGTTCGGCTTCGAGCTGCTCTCGCAGCGCCAGCCGGCGCCGCTCGACGAGCACGTCTTCCGCGTCGTGCAGGCCGTCGCGGACGCCGGGGCGCCGCTCGCCGTCCGGCTCGCAGCGCTGCTTCACGATCTCGGCAAGCCGCTCGAGGAGGAGGGCGGGAGCCACGCAGAGCTCGGCGCGTCGATCGCGCGGCGCGTCACCGCCCGCCTGCGCTACCCGGTGCGGACGCAGCACCGCGTCGAGCACATCGTGCGCCACCACGCGTTCAGGCTCGACGGCCCGGTCGACGGCCGCGCGGCACGCCGGTTCCTCGCCGCGCACGGCGACGACCTCGCCTTCGACCTCGTCGCGCACAAGGAGGCCGATCTCGACGCCAAGGAGGTCGCGCCCGCCGAGCTTGCCACCGTCGCGCGCCTGCGAACGGAGCTCGAGCACGAGCGCGAGAGCGCCCACCGTCTCGGCGACCTGGCTGTCGGCGGCGACGACCTGAAGGAGCTCGGGCTGCGCGAGGGGCCCGAGCTCGGCCGCGTGCTTCGCCTCCTGCTCGACGCCGTCGTCGAGGAGCCGGCGCGGAACGACCGCGCCTGGTTGCTCGAACGTGCGGCGCGGGAGCTCGTGTGAGCCCGGACGCCGTGCGGGAGGCGTACGCCTCCGTGCGGGCCGAGGCCGGACCCGGGGTGACCGTCGTCGCGGCCACGAAGTACGTGCCGCTCGAGCAGATGGACGTGCTGGTGGCAGCCGGGATCGAGGTGGTGGGGGAGAACCGGGCGCAGGATCTCGCCCGCAAGCACGCGATGTTCGGCGACGCCTTTCGCTGGCATTTCATCGGCGCCCTGCAGTCGAACAAGGTGAAGATCGTCAACGGCATCTGCGAGCTCGTGCACTCGCTCGACTCCGAGTCGGCCGCCCGGCGCCTCACCGTGCCGGCCCTGCTGGAGGTCAACCTCGCAGGGGAGGCGTCGAAGAGCGGCGTGGACGAGCGCGAGATCGAGGGGTACCTGGAGGGCTTCCCCTTCATCCGGGGGCTGATGACCATGCCTCCGTTCACCGACGACCCCGAGGCCAGCCGGCCGGCGTTCGCGCGGCTCGCCCGCCTGGCCCGCGAGCACGGGCTGGCCGAGCTCTCGATGGGCACCTCGCAGGACTGGCGGGTGGCGGTGGAGGAAGGGGCCACCCTGATCCGGGTCGGCAGCACGCTGTTCCGCTGAGGAATCGTCCTCCAGGTCATCTGGAGGCTTGATGGGGGTTAGAAGCACGTCTGGATGCGGTCCTGCACGGTGCGGCTCGCGTCCGCCGGGGACGGCGCCAAGGCCACCAGCCTTGTCACCGCCCC
>DAIOGR010000007.1:8660-20241 GCA_036745155.1 Gaiella sp. | reverse complement strand
GGCCGCGCCGGCTCGCGATGTCGGCCGAGCCGGACGGTCCCGCGCAGCGCATCGCCGACACCGCCCGACCAGGTCGCACGCCCGCGGGCGCCCACGAGCTCCCAGTCGCCGTTCCACGACGTCTGCGAGAGCGGCTCCGCCCACGTGCCCTCCAGCGAGACCGGCGTGCCGTCGTCGAGCGTGAGGAGCGCCTCCACCGTGGGATCGTGCTTGAACGGCCCGTCGGGCGCCCCCCAGCTGCGCGCGTCGACCTCGGCCACCTCGGCGCGCGTAATCATGCGGAGCATGTCGACGTGGTGGATCGCCATGTCGAGCAGGTAGGGATGCGGCATCCGGCCGCGCCAGTCGCGGCGCGAGATCCAGGCGTCGCGCAGGTCGCGCCTGCAGGAGATGCGGATCCCGAGCAGCGGGCCGAGGGCGCCGGCCCGGACAAGGTCGCGGAGGGCCCGCGACTGCCGCCGGAAGCGGTAGTTCTGGGACACCATCGCGTGACGGCCCGCGCGAGCAGCCGCAGCCGCAATCGCGGCTGCATCGTCGAGCGTCGGCGCGAGCGGCTTCTCCACGATCACGTGACAGCCCTCGGCGAGCGCCAGCTCGGCGAGAGGCCTGTGCGTCGCGGGCGGCGACGCCAGCACGACGACGTCGGCGCCCGTCCCGCGCAGCGCCCGCCCCAGGTCGCGAAACGAAGGGACGTGGAGCTCCTGCTCTGCCCACGCGCGGCCCGGCGCGCCCGCGTCGGCAACGCCGACGAGGCGGTAGCCGGGTGCGCCGGCGATCAGCTCCGCCCAGCTGCGGCCCCAGAGGCCGACGCCCACGTGGACGACGCGCAGTGGGCTCATCCCGCTACGACCGCCATGTTCTCCTCGAGGTGCGCAAGCGACGACGTTCCCGGGATCGGCAGCAGCACCGGAGAGCGGTCGAGCAGCCAGCGCAGAGACGCCTGCGGCGAGCGTCCCTCCCCGCCGAGCGGGAACCAGGGCATGAAGCCGATGCCCTCCGCCTCACATGCCTCGAGCACGTCCTCGGCGTCGCGCTTCTCCTCGTTGTACTCGTTCTGCACGCACACGATGTCGACGACGGCCTGTGCTGTTCGCAACTGCTCGAGCGTGACGTTCGAGAGGCCGACGTGGCGGATCTTTCCCTCGTCGCGCAGGTCGGCGAGGGCGCCGACGGACTCCTCGAGCGGCACCGTCTCGTCAGGGCGGTGCAGCGAGACGGCGTCGAGCCGGTCGAGGCGCAGGCGCCGCAGGCTCGCCTCCACCGCGGTGCGCAGGTAGGCGGGCCGGCCGTTGCGCGCCCAGGCGCGGGAGCCGTCGTTGACGAGCCCCACCTTCGTGTGGATCACGAGGCCCTCCGGGTAGGGGTGGAGGGCTTCGGCGAGCCGCTGCTCGGAGAGGCCGCGGCCGTAGGCGTCGGCCGTGTCGATCAGGTCGACTCCCAGTGCGACGGCCCGCCGGATGACGGCGTGCGCGTGCTCGGCAGGGCAGTCGACGATGCGCATCGCCCCGAACCCCAACCGCCTGACCTCGAGGTCGCCCCCGAGCCGGAACGTGCTCGTCACGCTCCGAGTGCCGCGTACACGATCTCGTAGGCCCGGACGGCGTCCTTGCGGCCCTGTGCCTCGCGCAGGGCCGCGTCGTCGATGCGGGCCGCGACGGAGTCGATGAAGTCCCACTGCAGGACGGAGCGCTTGACGGCGGCGACGGCGTCCTCGGTGTACGGGTAGAGGTCGAAGCCGAGCCGCTCCCCGTTGGCACCGTAGTTCGCCCGGCGCAGCTCCACGGCGAGCTCCAGCGTCTCCATGAACGCGGTCGCGCCGACCATGTTGTCGTCGTCGAAGGTGCCCCAGCCCGAGTTCGCGTGCTGGTGGCCGAGCAGGCCCTCGGCGGCAAGCATGGCCGCGTACTCGCCGAGCGACTCGCCGTTCATGATCAGGTGCTGCCAGTCCATGTTCACCTTGACGTTCGTGATCCCCTGGGCGCGCAGCGAGTGGATCACGTGCAACGTCATCCCGATGTTGCGCATCAGGATCTTCATGGCCGGCTCGGAGTTCTTGTGCTCGAGGAAGAGGTGCACGCCGTGCTTGCCGCACAACTCGGCCGTCTGCCCCATCGCGTCGATGAACCACTTCCACGAATCTGCATAGGGCGTCTGGAACGGGTAGTTGTAGCCCTCGATCCCGGGCCAGCAGACCATCTGCGCACCGACCTGGCCCGCGAACTCCGCCGTCTCCAGTGTGAGCCGCAGCGCCTCCGCGCGAGTCCCCGGGTCGGGGTTGACGAGCCCGCCGCGACCGAAGCGCGGGTCGAGGTGCAGTCCCGTGCAGACGGCGTAGATTCCGTGCCCCTGCAGTGCCGCCTGCACCTCGTCGAGATTCCCGGCATGGAGCTCCGCGGGGTAGTGGAACTCGTAGTCGTCGATCAGGCCCTCGAGCCCCGCCACTGCCCGGGCGACTCGCTCCGCGGTCGTCTCGCCCGCGTGCTGCGGTTGGTAGCCGGCCGGCACGAAGCGCGTCACCATCGACCCGAGGGCCCAGATGCCAAGCGATGTCCGCATCGTCAGCGGCCGGCGCGCACCAGACGCTGTCGCGAGACGGCGTCCAGCGTCACCGCGGCGAGCAGGATCGCACCGGTGACCATGAACTTGATCGAGGAGCTGTAGCCGACGAGGTCGATCCCGTTGGCCACCGTCGAGATGATGAGCGCGCCCATCAGCGCGCTGATCACGCGGCCGCGACCGCCGAACAGGCTCGTGCCGCCGATCACGGCCGCTGCGATTGCGTCGAGCAGCACCGTTCCGCCGCCGGCGCCGAGGTCGACGGAGTTGAGGCGGGCAGCGAAGATGACGCCGCCGAGCCCCGCCATCCCACTCGAGATCATGAAGACCTTGAGCCGGATGTTCCGGACATTGATGCCGGCGCGGCGCGCAGCCTCGGCGTTCCCGCCGACGGCATAGACGTGCCGCCCGAAGGTGGTGCGCTCGGCGACCCAGGTCCAGAAGACGAGCAGCACGATCACGAGCACGCCGGCGAACGGGAACCCCCGCTCCCGATTCGCCCAGATCACTGCTCCGAACGCGACTACCGTGAACCCCACCAGCTTGGCCGCGACGATCGCTAGGTTGTCCGAGGAGATTCCGTGACGCCTTCTGCTGACGACGCCGCTGAGCGTCGAAAGCGCGAACAGCGCTACCGCGCCCGCCGCGATCAGAAGACCCGCCGTGTCGGAGAAGAAGTAGTTCGCCGTGTTGTTGATCGTCGAGTCCTCGATCGTGATCACGCCGACATCGCCGATGGCCTGGAGGATCACGCCCTGCCAGAAGAGCAGGCCGGCGAGGGTGACGACGAACGATGGCACACCGATGATGGCGACGAACGAGCCTTGCAGGAGGCCGATCACCGACGTGAGGATGATTGCGATCACGATCGCCAAGACGCCCTTCACTTCCCAGCTTCCGTCCGGAATCTGTAGCTGGGCGACGATCACGCCGGCGATGCCCGACACGTAGCCGATCGAGAGATCGATCTCACCGAGGAGGAGCACGAAGACGACGCCGATCGCAATCGTGGTCACGGCCGCCATCTGGGTGATGAGGTTTGTGAAATTGCCGGCCGTGAGGAAATTGCTGTTCTTGCTGTAGAAGAAGGCGACGATCAGCGCAAGGCCGACCAGGACGGGGAGCGTCCCCACGTCACCGGCCTTGATCGCCTCGAACCGCTGTCGCGCGAGGTCGGCGACGCTGTTGCCGGGGACCTCGACGGTGTCGTCCGCGGCGCTCATTCTGCGACCTCGCCGGTGCCGCTGATGCCGGGCACCTTCGTCGGCACGCCCGCGGTGATGGCGTGGACGACCTCTTGCTGGGTCGTGGCGCGACGGTCGAAGACAGCTGCGTTCCGACCGAGGCGGAGCACTGTGATCCGGTCGGCCGCCTCGAAGATGTCGTGGAGGTTGTGCGAGATGAGCACGACGGCGAGGCCCTGCGCTGCGAGGCGCCTGACGAGCTCGAGCACCTGGCGTGTCTGTGCGACGCCGAGCGCGGCGGTCGGCTCGTCGAGGATCACGAGCCGCGAGTTCCACATCACGGCCCGCCCGATCGCGACCGACTGGCGCTGGCCGCCGGAGAGGCTCGCGACGGATTGGCGTACCGAGCGGATGGTGGTCACGGAGAGGCCCTTCAGCGTCTCGACCGTCCTCGCCTCCATGGCGGGCTCCTTGAGCCGGAAGATCGCGTCGTGGACTTCCCGGCCGAGGTACATGTTCTGGACGACGTCGAGGTTGTCGCAGAGTGCGAGATCCTGGTAGACGACTTCGATCCCGAGTCGGGCAGCGTCCTTCGGGCTCTGGATGCTGACGGGGTTGCCCTCGAACAGCACCTGCCCGCTGTCGATCGGGTAGATGCCGGCGATGCACTTGATCAGGGTCGATTTCCCCGCGCCGTTGTCGCCGACGAGCGCCATCACCTCGCCCGGGCTGACTTCGAAGTCGACGTCGTCGAGCGCCTGCACCGATCCGAAGCTCTTCGTGATCCCGCGTGCCTCGAGCATCGGCGTCGAGGTGGCTGCGATCGGCGGTGGGCTGAGTGTCTCGGTCATGTTGTCGGTCCTCGCAAGACTCGGGGGAGACGGGGGCGCCCCGGAGGGCGCCCCCGTCGAACCGGATAGGTCTACTTGCAGTACTTCGCGTACGCGCCGCGGCAGACCTCGCTCTTCTTCAAGAAACCTTCCTTGAAGAGGACCGTGTAGTTGGCCTTGGTGATCCAGACCGGCGTGAGCAAGACGGACGGAACGTTGCGCTTGCCGTCGTTGACCTTGCCGTTGACGCCGACAGGCTTGCCGCCCTTGATCAGCGAGATCGCGAGCGCTGCAGCCGCATCGGCCTCCTGCTTGATCCCCTTGTAGACCGTGCCCGCCTGGTCGCCGGCGAGGACGTTCTGGACGCCCCCCGCGGTCGCGTCCTGGCCGGAGACGGGGATCGGCGGGAGCTTCTTCGCCTTCAGCGCCGTCACGACGGCGTTGGCGAGACCGTCGTTCGCCGCGGCGACCGCGTCGATCTTGTTGCTCGTCTTCACGAGCATCTGCTCGAAGATCGTGCGCGCCTTCTGGTTGTCCCACTGCGGCACCGACTGGTCCGGGCCCTTCGTGGCCTGGCCGCTCTTGAACAGCGGGTCGATCACGCCGGCGTAGCCCTGCTTGAACAGGGTGGCGTTGTTGTCGGTCGGACCGCCGTTCAGGTACGCGATCACGGGCTTCTTGCCTGCGCCCAGCGCGCCCTTGGCCTTCAGCGCCGCGACGACACCGGAGCCCATGAGCTTGCCGACCTGAACGTTGTCGAACGAGACGTAGTACGACGCCGCACCGCTGAGCGTGAGGCGGTCGTAGTCGATCGTCTTCGCTCCCTTGGCCTTCGCCGCCTTCTGGATCGCGGCACCCGAGCCGGAGTCGAGGTTCACCATCAGGATCACCTTCGCGCCGTTGGTGAGGCACTGGTCGGCCTGCGTGCGCTGCGTCTGCGCAGATCCTTCGGCGTTGACGATGTTGTACGAGACGCCGGCCTTCTTGAAGGCTGCGGCGAGGAAGCGCCGGTCCTGCGTCTCCCAGCGGACCGAGGACTTCGTGTCCGGCAGCAGGACGCAGGCAGCGGCGTCTGCCGACTTCTTCTCACTCGTCGCGAACGCGGCGGTCACGGTCACACCGACCGTCAGCGCCGCAATCACGAGAGCAATGCTGAACTTCTTCACGTCTGTCTCCTCCTGGTCAAACTTGCTTGATGTAGCGGGGAAAGGCTACAGCGGCACGACCGCGTATCCAAATGCCAGGCGCTTCCGCTGTCGAAACGGGTCTCCGTCTCTTACTCCACCTCCTTCGTCACGGACGCCGGCCGGCTGCGCACGAATGCGGCCGTGGAGGCCACAGTGACCCCCGCGCCGACCAGCAGGACAAACCGGGTGTATTGCGTCACCGCACCGCCTCGCGCCGGACGTCGCCCAGCAGCGCCGTCAGCGTCCACGGCTCCGCGAGCACGGAGCGCAGCGTCAGAGCGGCGCCTCCGCGCACCGCCGCCCCTTCACCGAGCTGGGACGACCGCACCTCACAGCGCGACCAGGCGGCGGAGAGCACCCGCTCGTCGAGGGCTGCCCGGACGGCGGCCTCGAGCCAGGGCGAGAGCGGGCCGAAGCAGCCGCCGAGCACCACGGCGTCGACGTCGAAGAGGTTGACAGCGGCAGCGAGGCCGATGCCGAGGAACTGGCCCGCCTCGTCGAGGCTGCGCAGAGTGCGCGGATCGCCCGCGCCGGCCCGCCGCACGAGCTCCTCGGTGACGCTGCGCATGCGGCCGCCCGTCCCGACCGGGATGCCGGCACGGCGGGCGATCGCCTCCTGGCCCACGAACGTCTCGAGGCAGCCGAGGCTGCCGCACGCGCAGGGAGCGCCGTCGCGGTCGACGATCATGTGGCCGAACTCGCCGCCGAAGCCGTGGGCCCCCCGGAACAGCTCGCCGTCGACGAAGATGCCCGCGCCGACGCCGACCTCGCCGAACACGCAGATGAAGCTCCGCAGGCCCTGCGCCGCCCCTTGCCACTGCTCGGCCAGTGCTGCCAGGTTCGCCTCGTTCTCGACCCGCACGGGCAACGGGCCGATGCGGCGGCGCAACTCGTCGGCGATCGCGATGCCGGACCAGCCGAGGTTCGGCGCGCGCAGGAGGGTGCCGGTCCGTACCTCCACGAGGCCGGGGAGCGCGACGGCGATGCCCGCAGCCAGCAGTCCCTCCTGCTCCACCTCGTCGATGGCCTGCCGGGCGGTTCGTGCGAGCCGCGTCAGCACCGGGCCGGGCGACGAGCGCCGGTTGTCGGTGTAGACGCGCCGCTCGTAGCGCACCGCGCCGGTCAGGTCCTCGACGCAGACGGCGAGGTAGTCGACGTTGACCTCCAGGCCGATCGCCACCACCCGGTCGTCCAGCTCGAGCGTCTGCGCAGGCCGGCCGACACCGCCGGGGCGCTCGTCCTCCCCGGTCTCCCGCAGCAGGTGCAGCTCGATCAGCTCGTTGACGAGGCTGGAGACGGTGCCGCGGGTGAGCCCCGTCTCGCCGGCGATCCGGGCGCGGGAGCGCGGGCCGCCACGCGCGACGTGCTGCAGGACCACGCCGAGGTTGGCGCGGCGGACGGTGGTCTGATCTGCCCGTGTCGCGGCCGAGCGGGCACGCTCGAAGCTCACGCGCGGGCCTGGCCCGCAGGCACGGGGCTGATCTGCCGAAGCAGCTCTGCCTTCGCAAAGATCCCCGGGGAGGTCTGGTCTCGTGTCATCGGCGACGGGACAAACCCTGCGGCGGGTTTGTATGGCGGGCGAGCAAACTAAATCATCGGCCGCATGCGAATGTCAACATCGGGTGCGGTCGTCCCTGCATACACTCGGCCCGTGATCGCGGACGCGCATGTCGACCTCCTGCTCGAGCTCGCGCATCGCGAGCTGCGCTTCGGCGAGACCGGCTCGTTCGCCCGCACGTGGCTGCCGCTGCTCGAGGCCGGCGGCGTCGGGCTCCAGGTCTGCCCTGTCTTCGTCGAGCTCGAGCGCCAGCCGGAGGGAGCGCTGCGCGAGGCCCTCGGGCAGGCAACGCTGCTCGCGCGCGCCGCACGCGAGAACGCCGACCGGGTCACGCAGGTGCGTACCCGGGCAGACCTCGAGGCCGTCGAGCGGGGCGAGCGGATCGGGCTGATGCTCTCCCTCGAAGGGGTCGAGCAGTTCGGCTACGAGGTGTGGCCGGCGGAGACCTTCTGGGAGCTTGGCGTCCGGATGGCTGGGCTGACGTGGAACCGCCGCAACCCCTACTCGGACGGCGCCGCCGAGAACGGGGGGCTATCCCTGCTCGGACGCTCACTCGTCGACCGACTCGTCGAGCTCGGCATCGTCGTCGACCTGGCGCACGCCTCTCCGGCGGCCTTCACCGAGATCCTCGACCGCGTGGGAGACGCCCCCGTGATCTGCTCGCACGCCGCCTGCCGGGCCGTGAACGACCACCCCCGCAACCTCAGCGACGAGCAGCTGCGCGAGCTCACCGCACATGGTGGGCTCTTCGGCGTGATGCTGCACCCGCTCGCGATCGGCCACGAGCAGCGGACGATCGAGCGGGTGCTCGACCATCTGGAGCATGCGCTCGAGATCTGCGGCAGTGACCGCGTCTGCCTCGGCGGGGACTTCACGACACGGCTCTCGCAGGTGTTGCCACCGATGCCCGAGCCGGCCGACGGGCTGATGCCGCCCGGCCTTCTGCCCGGTGCCGGCATCGAGGGGCTGAAGGGGCCGGAGGACTATCCCAACCTGGTCGACGCGCTCGCCCGCCGGGGCTTCGCCGACGACGACATCGCCGCTGTCACGCACGGCAACCTGCTCGGCTTCCTGCGGGGCGCCCTACCGTAAAGCGGCCGCGTCAGATCAGCCGGGAGCTCGGCCGCCAAGGCCGCGCCAGACGATCGAAGCCGTCCGCTCGGCCCACCGCGGCAGAGGCGCAGCTCCCGCGAGCGAGCGCCCGTACCAGCTGCCCGTGAACATGGCGAGAGCCGTCTCGATGTCCGCGTCCGCGGCAAGGAGGCCCATGCTCCTCGCGCGCTCGAGGGTCGCGCGCAACCGCGCCCGCCGGGGCACCACGACCCTCTCGCGATAGAGGGAGACGAGCTCCGGGTCGGTCGATCGCAGCAGCATCGTGCCGACCATCGAGATGCCGTCCGGCCGGCTGATGCCGCGCCGGAACCCCTCGAGCTCCCGGACGAGGTCGGCGTAGGGGTCGTCACTCGGCAAACCCTCGTGGGCTCGCGCGATGTGGGCCACCGCGGCCGTCGCGAGATCGGCCTTCGTCGGCCAGCGACGGTACAGCGCCTGTCGTGTCGTGCCGGCCTCCTCCGCGATCGCAGCGAGCGACATGCCGTCGTATCCGTTCTGTGCCAGATGACGGCGCGCCACCTCCATCACACGCTCGTCGATCTCGGGGTTACGCGGACGCCCAGCCATAGGGAGAGCGTATCACCTTATAAATACGATACTGTCTTGTATTAGTATTAGTATTAGGGACCCAACGTCAAACCGCAAGAGAGGAACGAGCCGCCCATGCCTGCCGCCATCGACGTCCTTCACCCCGACACCCCGAAACGCATCTTGATCGTCGCCTCGAACCCCTCCGTCTCGCCACAGACGGGGTGGCCGGTGGGGTTCTGGTGGGCGGAGCTGACCCATCCCTACTGGGAGTTCGTCGAGCGCGGCTACGAGGTGACGATCGCAAGCCCCGAGGGAGGTGAACTTGTGCCCGACGGCTTCAGCGATCCCGAAGACGAGTCCGGCTACTCGGCCCACGACCTGATCAGCCTCGGCTTCAAGAAGAGCCCGAGCCACGCAGCCTTGCTGGAGAACACGACGAAGCTGGCGGACGTCTCGGTCGACGACTTCGACGGGGTCTTCCTCGTCGGCGGCCAGGCTCCGATGGTCACGTTCGTCGACAACGACGAGGTGCACGCGCTCGTGGCGGCGTTCTACGAGGCGGGCAAGCCAACGGCCGTCGTCTGCCACGCGACATGCGTGCTTCTGAAAGCCACGACGTCGGCGGGGCAGCTCGTGGTCGACGGCAAGACGTGGACCGGGTTCGCCACCTCGGAGGAGAAGTTCGCCGATGCCTTCGTCGGTCGGCGCATCCAGCCCTTCTGGATCGAGGACGAGGCTCGCAAGCTCGAGAACACGAACTTCGTGGTGAGCTCGATGTTCAAGGCATTCGCCGTTCGGGACGGCAACCTGATCACGGGGCAGCAGCAGTACTCGGGCGCAGCGGCGGCTCGGCTCGTGATCGAGGCGCTGGGCGTCTGATCGGGAACGTGCTCGTCCTCCACGACCAGTAGAAAGGGAAAAGCTCATGCGGATCGGAATCCTCGGTGGCGGCCGTGTCGGAGGTGCGCTCGCGCAACGCTGGCAGACCGCAGGTCACGACGTCGTCGTCTCGACGCGCGACACTCTGGCGGACACTGCTGCTCACGCGGACGTGCTGCTCCTCGCCGTCCCGTGCGCGGCTGTGAAGGACGTGTTGGAGGCTGCCGGACCACTCGACGGCAAAGTCCTGATCGATGCCACCAACAACCTCTCGGGTGGCCCGGCCGGAGCGGAGATCGCTGCGATGGCGGGAGGCGCCCGCACCGTCAAGGCGTTCAACACGGTGTTCGCGCAGTTCTTCGCCGACCCGCCTGCGATCCCGCCGACGCTCGTCTTTGCCGGTGACGACGCCGCGGCGAAGGAGATCGTGGCCGACCTGATTCGGGCCGCCGGATTCGACCCGGTCGACGCCGGCGACCATGCGCAGTCCGCCGATCTCGAAGCGTTCGCGCGCCTCGTGATCGGGATCGCCTACCGTCAGGGCCGGGGGCCGTTCGTCTACCGGTTCGAGGCCGAATGACCTCGGTACAGCTCGACGCGATCGAGGCGGCCGAGGAGGAGGAGCGTCGCACCAGCTACCTCGAGCTCTTCTTCGACCTCGTCTTCGTCTTCGCGATCACGCAGGTCGTGACGCTGATCCTCGAGGACACGAGCGCCCGCGGCTTCGGCCGTGCCGCGCTCGTGCTCGGGTTGGTCTGGTGGGCGTGGTCCGGCTTCACCTGGATGACGAACGCGGTCGACATCGAGAGCCGGGTGACGAAGCTGCTCTTCCTCGCCGGCATGGCCGGTGCGTTCTTCGTCGCCCTCGCGGTGCCCCACTCCTACGGCGACGAAGGTGCCTGGTTCGCGTGCGCGTACGCGTTCATCCGCCTCCTCAACCTCGTGCTCTACGGCTGGGGGCTGAAGGATCGCCCGGCGCAGCTCGCCGCGCTGATGAAGCTGGCGCCTTTCTTCCTGGTCGCACCGGCTCTCGTGCTCGCCGGCGGCCTGGTCGACGACGAGACGCTGCGCACCGCCCTGTGGACGGCGTCGATTGTGGTCGACCTTGTCGGCGTCCTTGCCGCGGGCAGCGAGAACGACTGGCGCATCTCCCCCGCCCACTTCGCGGAGCGCTATGCGCTCATCGTCATCATCGCCCTCGGCGAGTCGATCGTCGCCATCGGGACAGGTACCGGCAAGCTCCCGCGGGACGGCATGTTCGCGCTGTCCGTGACGATCGCGTTCGCCGGCGTCGCCGCGCTCTGGTGGGCGTACTTCGGTTTTGTCTCCGCCGCCGTCGAGCGAGCGCTCCAGAAGGCTTCGCCGAGCCGGCGCGGCCCGCTCGCGCGCGACGTCTTCACGATCTTCCACTACCCCATCGTCCTCGGCATCGTCCTCTTCGCAGTGGCAGCGAAGAAGGTGCTCGCTCACCCGGAGGATCCCCTGTCGCGGCCCGGACGAGCCGCGCTGGGGCTCGGGGTCGCGCTCTTCCTCGCCGGCTTCCTGCTCGCGCGCTACCGCGTCGTGCGCACGATCGGCTGGGAGCGTGCCGCCGCTGCCGGGCTGACGCTGATCGCCGTCGTCGTGTTTCGCCCGATCCCCGCCGTCGCGCTGCTCGCCATGGTCACCGCTATCGTCGTGGTCGCAATCGGGGCGGAGCGGCTTCGCTACGGACGGGCGCCGAGCCCGTTGCTCGAAGGCTAG
>DAIOGR010000007.1:5451-8560 GCA_036745155.1 Gaiella sp. | reverse complement strand
AGCTCCGACGCGAGCTCCTCCACACCGGCGCGATCGAGGTCCCCGAGCACGACGACCCACCCGCCCGCGTGCAGGCGCCGCGCGATCGCCGCGCCCAGGCCGCGGGCCGCGCCACTGACGATCGCCGTTCTCAAGGGGCGATCAGGCTGGCGCCGATCGCGCCGCCCAGGTCTCCGAGCTCGGCCTGCCGGTAGACGGGCGCGTCGCGGAAGAAGGTGTGCGCACGCGCCGCCTGCTCGATCTTCGCGAGCCATTCCTCGCCGAGGCGCTCGCCCAGACCACCGCCGATCACGACCGCCTCGACGTCGAGCAACGTGACGGCGACGCCGATTCCGACGCCGAGTGCCTGGACGGCGCGCTCGATCAGCTCCTCGGCGACCTTGTCGTGCGCCTGCAGCGCCCGCAGCCAGACCCCGCTCGTGAGGCGGTCGCGACCGCGCTTCTCCATCAGCTCGAAGAGGACCGTCTTGCGCTCCTTCGCGAGCTCGCGGGCCCGCTCCTCGAGCGCGCCGCGTCCTGCGTACGCCTCGACGCAGCCGTCGAGCCCGCAGTTGCAGCGCCGGCCACCGGGCTTCGAGCAGATGTGCCCGATCTCGCCCGCCGAGCCGCGCCCGATCAGGATCCTGCCGTCGACGACGATGCCGCCTCCGATCCCCGTGCCCCAGAAGACCCCGAGGAACGAGTCGTAGCCTCGCCCTGCGCCGAACCGGCGCTCGGCTTCGACTGCGACGTTGACGTCGTTGCCGATCGCCACGGGCCGACCGAGCTCCTCGGCGAGCGCGGGGCCGACGGGGAAGGGCGCGTCCCAGCCGTCGATGTTCGGGACCTGCACGACGGTTCCGGTCTCGGCGTCGATGCTCCCCGGAGCGCCGAGGCCGACGCCCGAGATACCCATCGGCTCGATCTGCGCGTCGTCGAGAGCCGTCCGGACGGCCTCGGCAAGCTCACGTACCACTGCTTCGGGCCCTCCCGCACGTGGAGTCTCTCGGCGGGCCTTTCCGAGCACACCGTCCGCACCGTCGGTGACGACCGCCTGGATCTTCGTGCCGCCGAGATCGAGGCCGGCCTTCATCATCGGAGGTACCTCACGACGTCGGCGAGGGGCCGGCGGTTCGCACGCGCGCTCCACTCGGCGGCATCGTGGCTCTCCGGGTCGCGTGCGCGCTCCGGCAGGCCGAACGACAGGACGATCACGGGCGTCTCGTCGGCTGCACAGCCGAGCACCTCGCACGCCAGTGCCTGGTCGGCGATCCCGTTGGGGCAGGAGGCGACACCATCTGCCCAGGCGGCGAGCAGCATGCTCTGGGCCGCCCTGCCGGCGTCGAACAGCACCGGGCCCTTCCCGCGCACGACGATCGCGACGACGAGCCCCGCCGAGGTGAGGTTGCCGGGGACGTAGACGGCATGCGCGAGCCGCTCGACGTGCGTGCGGCTCTCGGGCACGACGAACGTCCACGGCTGGCTGTTGCGCGACGAGCCGGAGAGGCGGCCGGCGTCGAGCAGCCTCTCGATCGAGGCCGGAGAGAGCGGCTCCGGCCGGTAGCGACGCTCGTCGCGGCGGCTCGCGATCGCCAGGAACGTCTCCACCCGGCGTAGCCTACGCTTCCGGGCACTGGCCGGCGGCCGGGGCGAGTAGCCTTGTCACATGATGGCCGAGACGGCTGACCAGGCGACGGTGAGCCTGCTGCGTTGGCTGCGACGCCAGCTGCGGCAGCCGACTCCCGAGCGCGAGCATCTCGAGGCTGCGGTCGCGAACGACGACCCGGCCGAGGCGCGGCGGCTGCTCGCGCGGTACCCGTTCGGAGAGGCGCAGCGGCGCCATGTGGAGGGGCTGATCGACCGCTGGGAGCGCTCGCGTGGCACGCGCTGAGAACGCCGAGCTCGTCCGGCGCATCTTCGACGCCTTCGCCAGCAAGCAGGGGTTCGCCCTCCGTGACGTCTTCGCCGACGATGCGGTCTGGGTGGTGCCGGGGACGGGGACGATGTCGGGGACGTTCTGCGGGCGTGACGAGATCTTCCGCTTCCTCGGGCGACTGCCAAAGGAGACGAACGGGACGTACTCCTCGAGCCTGATCGACGTGCTCGCCTCCGACGAGCGCGCCGCCGCCGTCTACCGGGCGACCGGCGAGCGAAACACCAGGCGGCTCGAGCTCGACCAGGTGCTGCTCTTCACGATTCGCGACGGGCTTGTGCACGAGGTGCTCGCACTGCCGACAGACCCGGAGGCTTTCGCCGAGTTCTGGGCTCCGCAGGAGGGCGTGTGAGCGAGCTTCGGTTCGCCGACGGCCTCCGTTACAGGATCGAGATCCCATCGGTGGAGGGGCCGGCCGTGATGCGGGCCGTGCTCGAGGAAGCCGACGCGCGGGGCGTGCCGGTGCGGAGGGTCTCCCAGGGCTCGGGCGTGATGATGCTGACGGACGTCGAGATCGCCGAGATGGCCCAGCTCGGAGCAACGCGGGGCGTCGAGGTCTCGCTGTTCATCGGCCCTCGCGGCGCGTGGGACACGGGCGGCCAGTCACTCGCGAGCGCGGCCGTCGGCGGTGTCGCACGCGGCACGGACGGGGTGGACTGGTGCGTCGCCGAGGTGCGGCGTGCGGTCGCGCTCGGGATCCGCTCCTTCCTCGTCGCCGATGTGGGCGTGCTCGCGACACTCGGAGCCATGAAGGCGGAGGGCGAGCTGCCGCCCGACGTGATCCTGAAGACGTCGGTTCTGCTCCCGTGTGCGAACCCCGCCACCGCCCGGGTGCTCGAGGGGCTCGGAGCCGGCACGATCAACGTGTCGACCGACCTCTCCGCCGCCGACCTCGCCGGGCTGCGAGGTGCGTGCACCGTCCCTCTCGACGTCTACGTGGAGGTGCCGGACGACCAGGGCGGGTTCGTGCGCTTCTACGAGGTCCCCGAGCTGGTGCGGCTGGCCGCGCCGATCTACGTGAAGCTCGGGTTGCGCAACGCGCCCAACATCTACCCCTCCGGCCTCCACCTCGCCGACCTGGCGGTAAAGCTCGGACGCGAGCGCGTCCGACGGGCAGAGCTCGTGCTGCGGCTCCTGGCAGAGCGTGCGCCCGAGCTCCTCGAGGGCCGCGGCGCCGACGCGCCGGCAGATCTCGCC
>DAIOGR010000007.1:0-5351 GCA_036745155.1 Gaiella sp. | reverse complement strand
CAGGCGCTCGGGCCCGACGCCTCCACCCCGCTCACCGTCGGTGCGAGCAGGATCCTGATCGGAGGCGTCGTCCTCGCCACTCTTGCGCTCGCGAGAGGCGGCCTTCGGGGCCGCTGGCCGCTGCCCCTCGTCGTCCTCTCGGGCATCGGCGTGGCGGTCTACCAGCTCGCCTTCTTCCAGGCGGTCGCGGACACCGGTGTCGCGATCGGCGCGATCGTCGCGATCGGCTCAGGGCCTGTGTTCGCCGGCCTGCTCGAGCGCATCGTCGACGGCCGCTGGCCTGATCGCCGCTGGCTCGCCGCCACGACCTTGGCAACGGCCGGGGTCGCAGTGCTCACGCTCGCCTCGGTCAGCGAGGCATCGCTCTCGGCAACGGGGATCGGGCTCGCCCTCGTCTCGGGCGCCGGCTACGCCACGTACACCGTCGTGGCGAAGCGCCTGCTGCGACTCGGGCACGGGCCGATCCCCGTGATGGGCGCCTCGTTCGGGGTCGGCGCGCTGCTCCTCCTGCCCGTGCTGGCGTTCGGCGACACGGCCTGGCTGCGCACCGGCGAAGGTGTCACGCTCGCCCTCTACCTCGGCCTCGTCCCGACCGCGCTCGCCTATCTCCTCTTCGCCGGAGGGCTGCGCCACCTCGACGCGTCAGAAGTGACGACGATCGTGCTCGCCGAGCCGCTCACCGCGACGGTGCTCGGCGCGATCGTGCTGGACGAGCGAATCGGCGTCGCGGGTGCCGTAGGTGCTGCGCTCGTGCTCGCGGGCCTGGCGGTGCTCGCCGCCCCGGGGAGACAAAGACGGCCGGAGACCGCCGAGGTGCCGCTGTGAGCTCGCGGCCGCTGCGCAGGCTCTCCGTGGTCGACGAGCTCGCCGCCGCCCTTCGCCACCGCATCCTCGACGGCGACCTCGGCGCAGGTGCGCCCCTGCGTGAGGTCGAGCTCGCGACCGCCTACGACGTCTCGCGACACACGCTCCGTGCCGCCTTCAGGGCCCTCGCCACCGAAGGGCTCGTCCGCATCGAGCCCAACCGCGGAGCCGCAGTGGCACAGCTCGACAGCGACGACCTGCAGGGCCTCTACGAACTGCGCACCGCGCTCGAGCTGGAGGCCGCGCACCTTGCCCTGGAGAGGAACGGCGGCACGCTGCCGGCCGCCGTGCACGAAGCAGTGGCGCGGCTTGGTGCCACCTGCCGCCGTGCGCGTCCCTCCTGGAGAGCCGTGGCCGCGGCGCACGCAGAGGTGCACGGCTCCATCGTTCGCGCCGCCGGGTCCGTCCGGATCGAAGCGGCCTACGCCTCACTCGCAGCCGAGCTACAGCTCTTTCTCCTGCAGCTTCGCCCCGCCTGGCCGCTCGAGCGCATGGTCGAGCACCACGAACAGCTCGTCGCCGGCCTCGAGCACGAGGGCCCGGAGGCGCTCCGCCGGCACCTGCGCGAAGGTGCGGAGGCGGTTGACGCGGGCAGGAGACCGTCGTGACGATAGGGTCAGCCCGTGCGCGACCGCTTCTCCCGCATCTACACGGCGGCGCTGACCGATGTGCTCGACAACCGCGGCCACCGCGAGCAGACACTGCCCGTCGAGATCCGCCCCCTCGTGCCCGGCACGCGGGTCGCAGGGCAGGCGTACACGGTCGAGGGCCGGCCCACCAACGTCGCGGACTGGGACGCGGGCATACGCAAGACGCTCGCGATGCTCGGCAGTGTGCCGGCAGGCCACGTCGCGGTCTACGCCTGCCACATGGATCATGCCGCCCACTTCGGCGAGCTCTCGGCGACCTCGCTGCTCTCGCGCGGAGCCGCAGGTTGCGTGATCGACGGCGGCTGCCGGGACACGCGCTTCATCGCCGAGTCGGGCTACCCCGTGTTTAGCCGCTTCGTCACGCCGGAGGACTGCACGTGGAGGTGGGAGGTGACGGCGACGCAGGTGCCGATCACCGTCGGCCGCGTCCGCATCGAGCCGGGCGACTGGATCGTCGGTGACGAGGATGGCGTCGTCGTCGTGCCACAGAAGATCGCCGCGGACGTGCTCGCCGAGGCGGAGGCGAAGGCGGCCACGGAGAACCTGATCCGCGACGCGGTCAGGGAGGGCATGACGCCGCTCGAGGCCTACGAGCGGTACGGCACCTTCTGACGGCACAGACGGCCAGGCGCGCCTGCCGTCACGACCCCCAGCCGGGATCGCGGGCGCCGCCGACGGACTCGAGCACTGCCTCGATCAGCCGTCCGGACGAGAGCACGTGCTCACGGGCGAGCACGCGGGCGCCCGACGCGCTGCCCGCCTCGATTGCCGCCAGGATCGCGCGGTGCTGGAGGTCGTTCTTCGCATAGAGCTCGTCCAGCTCGGCCCTGGCGCTCCACACCATGTCGCCGATGAACGTACGGCGTGCCCCCTTCGCGAGCCGCTCCACGAGCGGCATCGCCGCAGCGGCATAGATGACGTCGTGGAACGCGTAGTTCGCCTGCATCCATTCGACGAAGAGCGCGGAGTCGCGGGCCCCACCATGCCGAGCCTGCCGCCGTAGCTCGAGCGTGAGCTCCGAGAAGCGCCGCTCGGCCGCATCGAGCGCGGCGAGGTCGTCGCGGGTCATGCGAGGAGTCGCGACCTCGGTCGCCAGGGCCTCCAGCTCGGCCCGTACGAGATGGGCCTCGCGCAGCTCGACCGGTGAGATGGAGCGGACGCGCACGCCCCGGTTGGGCTCGAAGGAGACGAGGCCCAAGGCCGCGAGCCGGCGCAGCGCCTCACGCACGGGAGTTCGGCTGACCGCGAACCGCTCCGACAGCTGCTCCTGGCGCAGAACCGTGCCCGGCCCGATCGCACCGGCGACGATCTCGTCCTCGAGGACGCGGGCGATGTCGTCCGCCTTGGTGGAGAGCGTGCTCATCGCGCCTGCAGTGTAGAGCACACGACGCATCCGAAATGAGATGTTTGGGATCCGAAAAGGGTGCTTGTGCGCAGCTTGTGCGCGATAGAACCCCTTGCTAGGATCCAAGATACTGTTTTCCTGGATCCGAAAGGACGTCATTCCCTCATGAGCTCCGACGCCACCATCGAACGCCCGTACACGAGTGAGGACGTCGAGCGCCTCCGCGGCTCGGTCACGATCGAGCACACGCTCGCCCGCCTCGGCGCCGAGCGCCTGCGCCGGCTCCTGGCCGACGAGGCCTGGGTTCCCGCCCTCGGCGCGATGACCGGCGGCCAGGCGGTGCAGATGGTGAAGGCGGGGCTGAAGGCGATCTACCTGTCCGGCTGGCAGGTTGCGGCCGACGCGAATCTCTCCGGCAACACCTATCCCGACCAGAGCCTCTACCCGGCGAACAGCGCGCCGGCGCTCGTGAAGCGGATCAACAGCGCGCTGCTGCGGGCAGACCAGATCGCCCATGCCGAGGGAGACGACTCGGTGCACTGGCTGGCGCCGATCGTCGCCGACGCCGAGGCCGGCTTCGGCGGCCCGCTGAACGCCTACGAGCTGATGAAGTCGTTCATCGAGGCGGGCGCCGCAGCCGTGCACTTCGAGGATCAGCTGTCGTCGGAGAAGAAATGCGGGCACCTGGGCGGCAAGGTGCTCGTGCCCACCTCGCAGCACGTGCGCACACTCGTCGCGGCCCGGCTCGCAGCCGACGTGGCCCGGGTGCCAACGCTCGTCGTCGCGCGCACCGACGCGCTCGGCGCGAAGCTGCTGACGACCGACGTCGACGAGCGCGATGCCGAGTTCTGCACCGGTGAGCGGACACCGGAGGGCTTCTTCCGGGTGCGGGACGGCATCGAAGCCGCGATCGCCCGCGGCGTTGCCTACGCCCCCTACGCAGACCTGATCTGGTGCGAGACGGGGACGCCGGATCTCGCCGAGGCGGAGACGTTCGCCGCGGCGATCCACGAGCGCTATCCCGGCAAGCTGCTCGCGTACAACTGCTCGCCGTCGTTCAACTGGCGCAAGCACCTGAGCGACGACCAGATCGCGCGCTTCCAGCGTGAGCTGGCCGGGATGGGATACCGCTTCCAGTTCATCACGCTCGCGGGCTTCCACGCGGTCAACCTGTCCATGTTCGAGCTGGCCCGCGGCTACCGGGACGATGCCATGCCCGCCTACGTGCGGCTGCAGGAGCGCGAGTTCGAGCTGGAGGACGAGGGATACACGGCAACCCGCCACCAGCGCGAGGTCGGCGCCGGCTACTTCGACCAGGTACTGGAGACGATCACGGGTGGCACCGCCTCGACCCTGGCGCTCAAGGGGTCGACCGAGGAGGAGCAGTTCGAGGAGGCGCGGAGCGCGGCGTGAGGCACCTCGCACCCGCAAGGGCGAGTGCGCCATACTCGCAGGCATGACCGATACAGCCGACGTCCTCACCGATCCCGCCGTCGAGTTCCTGACCGCCCTGCAGCGTGCCTTCGGCGCCCGCCGCGAGGAGTTGCTGGAGCGGCGTGCCGTGCGCCTCGGGCACCTGCACGTGGGCGAGCTGCCGGACTTCCTGCCCGACACGGCCGGCATCCGCGAGAGCGAGTGGCGCATCGAGCCGTTCCCCGACGAGATCGCGGACCGCCGGGTGGAGATCACCGGACCGGTCGACCGCAAGATGGTGATCAACGCGCTCAACTCGGGCGCACGCGTCTTCATGGCGGACTTCGAGGACTCGAACTCGCCGACGTGGGAGAACTGCATCGAGGGGCAGCGCAATCTCACCGACGCGCTCGACCGCACGATCGAGCTCGTCACCGCGGAGAAGGAGTACCGGCTCACCGACGAGCCGGCGGTGCTGTTCGTGCGGCCGCGCGGCTGGCATCTCGAGGAGCGGCACTTCCAGGTGGACGGGCGGCCGATGTCGGCCTCGCTCTTCGACTTCGGGCTCTACTTCTTCCGCAACCACGCGCGCAACGGGCGCTACCTCTACCTGCCCAAGCTGGAGTCGCACCTCGAGGCGAGGCTGTGGAACGACGTCTTCGTGTGGGCGCAGGAGCGGCTCGACGTGCCCCTGGGCACGATCAAGGCGACCGTGCTGATCGAGACGATCCTCGGCGCCTTCGAGATGGACGAGATCCTCTACGAGTTGCGCGAGCACTCAGCCGGCCTCAACGCGGGGCGCTGGGACTACATCTTCAGCGTGATCAAAAAGCTGGGTCACAGGCCCGAGTTCGTGCTGCCCGACCGGGCCGCGGTGACGATGGCCGTTCCGTTCATGCGCTCCTACTGCGAGCTGCTCGTGAAGACCTGCCACCGTCGAGGTGCCCACGCGATGGGAGGCATGGCCGCCTTCATCCCCTCCCGGCGCGACGCCGCCGTGAACGAGATCGCGCTCGCGAAGGTGCGCGAGGACAAGGAGCGCGAGGCCTCGCAGGGCTTCGACGGCACCTGGGTCGCGC
>DAIOGR010000006.1:0-21064 GCA_036745155.1 Gaiella sp. | reverse complement strand
ATCGTCTACAGCGGCAACCCGGCGCAGGTGACCACCAACATCACCGGCAGCGGAGCCGTCGTCCGCGGATGATCGCTGCCGGATCACCCCTGGCAAGACGCTCCCCCAGGAGGTGGGCCGGCCGCATGCGGTAGGGACGTAGTGATCGCGGCACTCGAGGCGAGAGCCTTGGTGAACAGCGCGTCGTCACACCCTTGACTCCCGTGCATACATCATTCATCGTACAAATCCATCTTGGGCCGCCGAGGACAGGAAAGGGCCGGACCGGCCGTGGAAGCGTCGAGCGGCGTCGACGTGAAGCTGCCCCGGATCGGCGGCTTGAGCCTGCGGGACCGGGTTGCGAGCGCCCTCGAGGAGCGCATCATCGACGGGAGGTTCCCCGCCGGCGGGCGGCTGCCGACCGAGCTCGAGCTCCAGGACAGCTTTGGGGTGAGCCGGACGGTCGTCCGGGATGCGCTCCGGATGCTCGAGGTACGCGGTCTCGTCGAGATCCGGCAGGGAAGCGGCACGACGGTCAAATCGGCGCCCTTCGCCGCGTACTCCAATGCGGTGGCAACGATGCTCCTCCGCTCGGAGCTGACGATCGGGGACGTCTTCGCGGCGCGCGCTGCGCTCGAGAGCCAGCTTGCGATCGTGGCTGCCAGGAACCACACGCCGGAACTGCTGGTCCGTGTCGCCCACGCCTTCGAGCAGTACGAGGCGGCGGTGCATAGGCGGGCCGAGAAGAGCGTGATCGTCAACTGGCACGTCGAGTTCCACAGCGAGATCCTGAGGGCGACGAATCTGCCCGCGCTCGAGATCCTGCTCCTCCCCATCCAGGAGCTGATGGTCGCGAGCTCCGTGGCGCCGCATGGGGTCGACCCCCGGGATCCCGCAGCGTGGCGCGTCAGCGCCCACCGCAAGGTGCTCGAGGCAGTCGCGTCGCGCGACGAGCGGCGCGTCGCCGCCGCGTGCGAGGAGCACTGGTCGACGCCCCTCCGCGGCAAGCAGTTCAAGCGGACGCGGTCGACGCGAATCGGCGACATGTTCGCCTCGCCGAGCCAGCTGGTCGCGATCCCGGGCGGGGTGGTGGCCGATGGCTGAGCAGCGCGTGCGGGTGGGAGCCGACGTCGGAGGGACGTTCACCGACGTCGTGCTGCAGTCGGAGACGGGTGAGGTGCGCGTCCGGAAGGTGCTCTCGACGCCGCCTGCGTACGACCGCGCCGTCATCGAGGCCGTGCGCGACATCCTCGTCGGCGACGACGTGGTCGCCGAGGTCGTCCACGGGACGACGGTGGCGACGAACGCCGTCCTCGAGAAGCTCGGCGCGCGGACCGCGATCGTCACGACGCAGGGCTTCCGGGACGTGCTCGAGCTGCGCCGGATGCGGATGCCGCACCTCTACGACTACTTCTGGCGCAAGCCCGACCCGCTCGTGCCGCGCCGGCTGCGGTTCGAGGTCGACGAGCGCATGTCGGCGTCCGGCGAGGTCGTGCGCGCGCTCGACGAGCAGGAGGCGCGGCGCGTCGCGGCCGAGCTGCGCGCCGCCGGCGTCGAGTCCGTCGCCGTGTGCCTGCTCCACGCGCACCTCTACCCGGAGCACGAGCGGCTTCTCGGTGAGGTGCTGCGCGAGCAGTTTCCCGACGTGCCGATCTCGCTCTCGTCCGAGATCCTGCGCGAGCAGCAGGAGTACGAGCGGACCGCGACGACGGCGGTGAACGCCTACATCCGCCCGCTCATGGCCGGCTACCTCGACGACATCCGCAGGGGCATCGGCGACGTGGCGGGGGGCGCGGCGCTCCAGATCATGCAGTCGTCGGGCGGAGTGATGACGGCCGCAGACGCCGCCGCACGGCCGGTCTACGCGCTCGAGTCGGGGCCGGCGGCCGGCGTCGTCGCCTCGCTCGGGCTGGCGGAGGCGCTCGGCTTCCGCAACGTGATCACCTTCGACATGGGCGGAACGACCGCGAAGGCCTCGCTGATCGAGGACGGCCGCGTGTCGCGGAGCCAGGAGTACGAGGTCGGCGCGGAGCTCTCGGCCGGCAGTCGCCTGCTACGCGGCAGCGGCGAGCTGATCCGGATCCCGACGATCGACATCGCCGAGGTCGGCGCCGGCGGGGGCAGCCTTGCCTGGCTCGACCCGGCCGGGGCGCTGCAGGTAGGGCCGCGCAGCGCGGGCGCTGTGCCCGGGCCGGCCTGCTACGGCCGCGGCGGCGAGGAGCCGACGGTGACCGATGCGAACGTCGTCCTCGGCTACATCCCGACCGGCCCGCTCGCCTCGGGCGACCTGACCGTCTCCGCGCCCGCCGCGGCCGGCGCAGTGCGGCGCGTGGCCGACCCGCTCGGGCTCCCCGTGATCGAGGCGGCACGCGGGATCCACCGCCTGGCGAACGCGTCGATGATGCGCGCGCTGCGCGCCGTGTCGACGGAGCGGGGCCGCGACCCCGCCGACTTCGTCCTCGTCGCCTACGGCGGCGCCGGCCCGATCCACGCCGCGGCGCTGGCGGCAGACCTCGGCGTGCGCACCGCGATCGTGCCGCCGCTCGCCGGCCTCTTCTCCTCCGTCGGCCTGCTCTTCGCGCGTACGGAGTTCCACGACGTGCGCTTCTGCCGCGTTGATGCCCGCTCCCCCGACATCGAGCAGCTCGCCCAGCTCGAGGCCGAGATGCGCGCCGACCTGGAGGAGCGGGTCGAGGGGCTCGGCGACGTGGAGTGGCTTCGGTCGGCGGATGTCCGCTACCGCGGGCAAAACTGGAACATCACGGTCGACTTCCCGGGCGAGTCGGGCAGGTTCGACACCGAGGCGCTCGTCGCGAGCTTCGAGTCCGAGCACGAGCGCCAGTACGGCACACGCCTCGAGGAAGGGTCCCCCGTCGTCATCCGCGCCCTCCGGCTCACGGTAATCGGGCCGCCCCGCGGTGGCCTGGCGTCGGCTCCGGTCGCGCCGGCGGCGTCCGTCGCGGGCGTCGTCACCCGGGCCGCGGACTTCGGCGACGAGCACGGCCGCCTCGAGGCGCGCGTCGTCACCCGTGCCGCGGTCGGGCCCGAGCCGGTGCAGGGGCCGCTCCTGATCGACGAGTACGACACAACCGTGGTCGTGCCGCCCGACTGGACCGTCGCCCGCGGGGCGAACGACGCGCTCGTGCTCGAGCACTCCCCGGTCGCGCCGGCCGGGCTGGGACGTGGGACAGCGAGCGAGCCGGACGCGATCCTGCAGCCGATCGTGGGGAATGCCCTCGCCACGGTTGCCGACGAGATGGCGACGACGATCTTCCGCACGGCCCACTCCGCCGTGGTCCGCGACGCGATGGACTACTCCGCCGCGCTGTGCGGCCCGAGCGGCGACACCGTCGCCCAGGCCGTCACGATCCCGCTCCAGCTCGGCTCGATCCCGAACGCGATGAAGACCCTCTTCGAGCGCTTCGGCGACAGCTTCCGCCCGGGCGACGTCTACATGGTCAACGACCCGTTCGACGGGGCGAGCCACACGCCGGACATCTTCGTCGTCAAGCCCGCGTTCGCCGAGGGGCGCCTGATCGGCTTCGGCGTCAGCATCGCCCACCACGCGGACGTCGGCGGCCGCGTGCCCGGGACGATCGCCTGCGACAGCACCGAAGTGTTCCAGGAGGGACTCCGGATCCCGTGGGTGCGGCTCTATGCAGGGGGGGAGCCGGTGGAGAGCATCTTCCGCCTCTTCCGGGCCAACGTGCGCGTGCCGCACGAAGCGACGGGCGACCTCAACGCACAGGTGTCGGCCTGCACGATCGGCGAGCGCGGCCTGCAGGACCTCGTCGCCCGGTACGGGGCCGACCGGCTCGACCGCGTCATGGACGGCTTGCTCGATCACACCGAGCGGCTGCTGCGCCAGGAGATCGCGCGCTGGCCGGACGGCACCGCCACCTTCACCGACTACATGGACTCCGACGGCATCGACGTGTGCGACGTGCCGATCACCGTCACGCTGACCATCGCCGGAGACGAGGTCGTGGCGGACTTCACCGAGAGCGCGCCGATGGTGCGGGGCGCGTTGAACTGCACGCCGTCGTTCGTGGAGGCGAGCGTCTACCACACGATCATGGCCGCCTGCTCCGTGGACATCCCGCGCACGGCGGGCGCGACGCGGCCGATCACCGTGATCACGAAGCCCGGCACGGTGACGCACGTCCTCATGCCCGGTGCGTCCTCCCAGCGCGGGATCACCGGCTACCGGGTCTCCGACGTGATGAACGGCGCGCTCGCGCAGCTCGTGCCCGCCCGCGTGCCCGCGGCGGGAGAGGGCGGCAGCACGCTCGCCTTCTTCTCCGGCCGCCACGCGGGCGAGCCGTTCGTCTACAGCGAGCTCGTCGTCGGCACGGGCGGCGGCCGGCCGGTGGCGGACGGCAACGACGGCCTCGCGAACCCGTGCGCGAGCATGGCCAATATCCCCGTCGAGGTGGCCGAGTCGGACTGGCCGATCGTGATCGAGCGCTACGGGCTCGTGCCGGACTCCGGCGGCGCGGGCCGCTATCGCGGCGGCCTCGCGATCGAGCGGATCTGGCGGGTGACGGTGCCGGGGACGCTCCTGCAGGTGCGCTCCGACCGGCAGGTGCACCGTCCGTACGGTCTCGCCGGTGGGCAGCCCGGCGCCGCCTCGTCGAACCTGCTCCTGCGCGCCGACGGCTCGATCGAGCGGATGCCGCCGATGTTCGGCGCCGCGCTCGAGCCGGGCGACGTCTTCCATCACCGCATGCCGGGCGGAGGCGGCTGGGGCGACCCGCTCGAGCGCGATCCGGAGGCGGTCGCGGAGGACGTCTGCGACGAAAAGATCTCGCGCGCGGCGGCCCGTGAGCACTACGGCGTGGTCGTCGGCGCCGGCGGCGTCGTCGACCGCGGCGCCACGGACGAGCTCCGCGCGACGCGCCTCCGCCGCGCCACGGAGGGCGTGCGATGAAGGTGGCGCGCGTCGAGGCGACTCCGCTCGCGATCCCGCTCGAGCAGGAGTTCCACTGGTCGGGCGGCACGCAGCGAGGTGCCAATCTCGTCCTCTTCTCCGTTCACACCGACGACGGCGTCGTCGGCTACGGCGAGTCGATCTGCGAGGACCCTGTCGCGGTGGCGTCCTATGGGCTCCTGATGGCGCAGCATTTCGTCGGTCACGAGCTCGCGAACGTCGAGGCGATGCTCCAGGGCGTCTGGACCCAGGGGCGCTGGCGCTTCTGGCCCCAGTTCACGCAGCTGACCGTCTCGGGCATCGAGGTCGCCTGCTGGGACGCGCTCGGGCGCACGCTCGGCGTCCCTACCAGCACCTTCTTCGGCGGCCGCGTCCGCGACGAGGTCGACTGCTTCGGCTTCGTCCAGGGCGACACTCCCGACGAGCTTGGACGCCACGCGGGCCAGCTCGCCGCGCTCGGCCACGAGGTCCTGTACCTCAAGATCGGCCGCGGCGCCCGCGACGACGAGGCGTGCGTCGCCGCCGTCCGCGACGCGATCGGGCCGGACCGCCTGCTGCGCGTCGATCCGAACGAGGCGTGGGACGTCGGCGAGGCGATCGAGCGGATCCGCCGGCTCGAGCCGTACGTGATCGACTGGGTCGAGCAACCGGTGCCGTCGGGAAACGTGAAGGGGCTGGCGCACGTGCGCCGCTCTGTCGGCCCCAAGATCGCGGCCGACCAGGCCGTGTTCACGGTGCGGCAGCTGCTCGAGGTGCTGGAGCACGAGGCGGCGGACGTGGTCGTGCAGGGCGGGCACGATGCCGGCGGGCTGCTGCGCTTCCGGCAGCAGGCGGCGATCGCCGAGGCACACGGTGTCGCGGTGAACCGCCACGCGTTCATGGAGACGGAGGTCAGCTTCCTCGCGAACCTGCAGGTCGCCGCCGCCATCCCGAACCTCACGATCGGCAACCAGGTGATGCACCAGCTCCTCGCCGAGCGACTCGTGAAGCAGCCACCCGTCCTCGAGGCGGGCCGGGCCCGAGTCCCGGCGTTGCCGGGCCACGGCTTCGAGATCGACCTCGAGGCGGTCGACCGCGCGCACGAGCGCTGGGAGCGTGAGGGGCCGTACTCGTCCCTCGAAGGACACGCAGGGGAGGAGGGGCGGTGAGCGCGTTCGACCCGTCCGGCCTCACGGTCTACGTCGACGGCGAGTACGTCGGCGGGAGCACGGCGCGGCTCTCGGTGTTCGACCATGGGCTCCTCTACGGGGACGGCGTCTTCGAGGGCATGCGCGTGTTCGACGGGTCGCTCTTCCGGCCGTACGACCATCTCGCGCGGCTCGAGCGCTCGGCCCGGGCGCTGGGGCTCGAGCTGCCGCTTGGGAAGGAGGAGCTCCTCGGGGTGATCTGCGAGGTCGTGGGCCGCTCCGGCTTGGAGGAGGCCCACGTGCGGCCGATCGTCACGCGTGGCTTCGGCGCGCCCGGCCTCGACCCGTGGCGCTGCGAGCGGGCGAGCCTCGTCGTGATGGCCTACCCGTTCCCGCCGATGCTCGGCACCGACCCGTTGCGGATCATGGTCGGCGCCGTCGTCCGCAAGGCACCGCGCTCGCTCGGGTCGCACGTGAAGTCGCTCAACTACCTGGACGCCATCGTCGCGAAGCAGCAGGCGAAGGCGGCGAAGCTCGACGACGCCGTCATGCTCGACCACCTCGGCGCCGTCGCCGAGTGCACGTCGACGAACCTCTTCATGGTCCTCGACGGCGTGCTCGTGACGCCGACGACGCGGGCCTGCCTGCCCGGGATCACCCGGCGAACGGTCCTCGAGCTCGCCGGCGAGCTCGCCATCACGACGGAGGTGCGCGACATCTGGCCGATGGAGCTGCACGTCGCCGACGCCGTCTTCCTCACCGGCTCGGGCGCCGGGCTCGTCCCCGTCGGCGAGATCGACGGCCACGCGGTCGGGACGGCCGCACATCCCCACTTTGCCGCCCTCACGGCGGCCTACCGCGACCGCACCCGTGACGGTCGCTACCTCGTCCGTGTCAGCTCGATCAGGGAGGGACGCCATGGCAACGGCTCGCCGTAGGAGCCTCGCGCCGTCGGACTCGGCGTCCCGGCGGAAAGGGGGTACGGCGGATCGCTTGCGCCAGCCAGTGACGTGTACGACGTGAACGACGTGCGCTCGCAGAGCGCGCATCCACCCCAGGAACCGTGGAGGTCCTGATGACCCGGAACAAGAAGCTGATCATCCTGCTCGTCGCCGTTGTGACGGTCGCCGTGGTCGCGGCGAGCGCCGCGGCGCGCGGCACCGGCAGCGAGCGGGCGCACGCGAAGCTGCGCATCGGGCTCGTGCTGCCCGACCTCTCCAACCTCTACATCGCCGGGCTCCGAAACGGCGTGCAAGCGGAGGCGAAGAAGAACGGCGACACCGTCCTCGTCAAGGGCACGAGCGACGCCGCCGCCCAGGCGAACGCGACCCAGAACTACGTCGCCGCCAAGGTCGACGTGATCATCATCGACGCCATCGACGGCAAGGGGATCATCCCGGCCATCAAGGCTGCGAACAAGGCCAAGATCCCCGTGATCACGATCCAGTCGGACGTCTACGGCGGCGACCGGGCCGCGTTCATCGCCGGCCGCGAGGACCTGGCAGGGCTCTACATGGGCCTCGCCGCCTCCGACTGGTGCATGGGCACCGACCCGTGCAAGATCGGGATCATCGAGGGGATCCGCGCCGACCAGTCCGGCGCGGAGGAGAACAAGGCCTTCCGCGCGCACGTCGCCAAGTTCCCGAACATCAAGATCGTCGGGGCCTCGGAGACGCAGTACGACCCGGCCAAGGCACTGAACCTCGCCACCAACCTGCTGACGGCCAACCCGGACCTCAACTTCCTCTACGCGTGGTGGGATCCGGGCGGAAACGCCGCAGTCAAGGCCATTCAGGCGAAGGGCAAGATCGGGAAGGTGGGCGTCGCCTCGCAGAACGGCGACTGCATCGCGCTCGGTCACGTGCTGGCGGGACGGCAGACGCAGACCTCCGCGTTCTTCCCGGACGTGATCGGCTCGATCGCCGTCCAGACCGCGCACAACATCAAGGACGGCAAGCCGGTGAAGAAGTTCGTCGAGGCACCCGTCCTCTCGGTCGACCAGGCACGGGCGAAGTCGTGGCTCTCCGGCGCGGCCAAGCCGCCCGCGATCGTGCGAAGCGACATCCTGCGGCGGCTGAAGGAAGCGGCCTCGGGGAAGTGCCCCGTGAAGTAGCCGCCAGAAAGGCCTCGGAGGGGCTCCTGCCCCCTTCGTGACGTGCGGCCGGCTCACACCCTCCTGGGAGTCGGCCGCACCCCCCTACTCCCGCCCCCCCTGGAGCACGCCATGGAAGACGCACCTCCACAGACCACCCCGGACGCGCCGCAGGACATGAAGGTGTCCGAGGGCCGCTCTGCGCGAAGGGTCATCCGCCGCGCGCTCGACCGTGCCTCGGGCTCCTACCGCGCGCTCGGCACGCTGATCGCTCTCGGCGTGATCTGGCTGTTCTTCAGCCTCAAGTCGGAGTACTTCTTCACCACCGAGAACATCTTCAACATCTTCCTGCAGGCGTCAAACGTCGGCATCATCGCCGCCGGGCTCACCGTCGTCCTAATCGCCGCCGAGATCGACCTGTCGATCGGCTCGCTGCAGGCCCTGAGCGGATCGGTCGCAGCGGTCGTGATCATCCAGCACGGCCAGCCCATCTGGCTCGGCATCGTCGCCGGACTCGGCGCCACTGTCTTCGCGGGCTTCGTCAGCGGCATGCTCACGTGGAAGCTCAAGATCGTCTCGTTCATATCGACGCTCGCCATGCTCGGGATCGCTCAGGGTGCGGCGTTCCTGCTCACGAACGGCACGGCCATCGCGGGGTTCGGCGACACCTATGCGCTGATCGGGACGTATACGTTCCACGGGTTCCCGGGCGCCGCGATGATCGCGATCGTCGTCTTCGTCCTTATCCATCTCATGCTCACGCAGACGAAGCTGGGGCTCCAGATCTACGCCGTTGGCGGCAACGCCGAGGCGGCGGAGTTCGCCGGGATCAAGGCCGGTCGCGTCAAGCTCGTGACGCTCATGATCTCCGGCCTCACAGGAGGGATTGGAGGGCTGATCCTGAGCTCGCGGCTCGATGCCGGCAACGGCCTGTTCGGCGCCAACGACCTTCTTGCCGCGGTGGCCGCCGTCGTGATCGGCGGCACTTCACTCTTCGGCGGAGTCGGCAGCGTCGTCGGCACCGCGATCGGGGTCGTCATGATCGCGAGCATCAACGACGGGCTGATCCTCCTCAACATCCCCGACTTCTGGCAGCAGATCGTGATCGGCTGCATCATCGTCGCCGCTATGGCAGTCGATCAGCTGACCAAGGCTGCCCGCCTCTCGATTCTATGAATGCCCTCGCTTCCACTTCAGTGACCGCACGCCAACCGGTGCTCGAGGCCCGCGGCATCTCCAAGTCGTACGGCGCGGTGCGCGCGCTGTCGGGCGCAGATCTGTCTCTGTATCCCGGCGAGGTGCTCGGGCTCGTCGGCGACAACGGGGCCGGCAAGACGACGCTCGTGAAATGCCTCTCGGGCGTCCACCGTCCCGATACAGGCGAGATCGTCATCGACGGCACCGTGCGCGAGGGCCTGAGCGCCGAGCAGACGCGCTCGCTTGGCGTCGAGACCGTCTACCAGAACCTCTCTCTCGTCGACACACTCGACGTCATGCAGAACTTCTTCCTCAACCGCGAGCTCGTCTACCGCAATCCGATTGCCCGCATGCTCGGGCTGATGAACAAACGGGGGATGTACCGCGAGACGACGGAGCGGCTTCGCGAGCTCGAGCTGGCGGTCGAGGCGCGGCGGCCCGTGGCCGCCCTCTCGGGTGGCCAGCGACAGATGATCGCGGTTGCCCGCGCGATCACGTGGGGCAAGCACATCGTGATGCTCGACGAGCCGGCAGCCGCGCTCGGCGTGCGTCAGAGCCTGCAGGTGCTCAGGTTCATCCGCTCGATGGCCGAGCGGGGCGTTGCCGTGCTGTTCATCAGCCACAACATGCAGCACGTGTTGCAGGTGACCGACCGGATCATCGTGCTGCGCCATGGCGAGAAGGTCGGCGACCTCGTCACCGCCGAAGCCTCGGCGCAGCAGATCGTGACGCTCATCACGGGCTCCGATCTCGTCGTCGCGGGCAAGGACATGGTGGTCTAGGTGAGCTCGGACACGATCCGCGTCGCCGCCGATGTCGGGGGGACGTTCACCGACATCCTGTTACGGCTTCCCGACGGGAGCCTTGCGGTGCACAAGGTTCTCTCGACGTCCCCGAACTACGACAAGGCGGTCGTCGAGGGCGTGCGGGACCTCGTAGAGCGGAGCCGTGCCGCACCGGATGCCGTGGAGGAGGTCGTGCACGGGACGACCGTCGCGACCAACGCCGTGCTCGAGCGGCGCGGCGCCCGGACGGCGCTCGTGACCACGCGTGGCTTCCGCGACGTCCTCGAGCTCCGGCGTGTCCGCATGCCGCACCTCTACGACCCGTTCTGGACGAAGCCGCCGCCGCTCGTGGAGCGTCGCCTGCGGCTCGAAATCGACGAGCGCGTGACGGCGACGGGCGAGGTGCTGCGAGAGCTCGACCCCCATCAGGCGCGGGAGCTCGCATCACGCCTGCGCGACCTCGGGGTCGAGTCGGTCGCGGTCTGCCTGCTCCACGGGCACCGGCACCCGGCGCACGAGCGGGAGCTCGGGCGGATCCTCCGTGAGGAGCTTCCTCACGTCCCCATCTCGCTGTCGAGCGAGATCCTGCGCGAGCAGCAGGAGTACGAGCGCACCGCGGCGACGGTGGTCAACGCGTACGTGCGGCCGCTGATGGAGCAGTACATCGACGACATCCGTGGCGGCCTAGACGAACTGGGGATCGACGGCCCGCTCACGATCATGCAATCGTCGGGGGGTGTGATGACGGCGGCGGCCGCAGGCACGCGGCCCGTCTTCGTGCTCGAGTCCGGGCCTGCGGCAGGCGTCGTCGCGGCGCTCGGGCTCGCGCGGGCCCTCGGCGTCCACAACGCGATCGCGTTCGACATGGGCGGCACGACCGCGAAGGCCAGCCTCATCGAGGGCGGGCGGATCTCGCGCAGCCGCGAGTACGAGGTCGGGGCCTCGCTGTCGGCGGGCAGCCGTCTCCTGCGCGGCAGCGGCGAGCTGATCAGGATCCCGACGATCGACATCGCCGAGGTCGGCGCGGGCGGCGGCAGCATCGCCTGGCTCGACACCGGCGGGGGGCTGCACGTCGGCCCGCGGAGCGCCGGCGCCGACCCCGGCCCCGCGTGCTACGGCCGCGGCGGCGACCAGCCGACCGTGACCGACGCCAACGTCGTGCTCGGCTACATACCTACCGGCAGGCTCGCGAGCGGCGACCTCTCCGTCTCATCCGAGCTTGCCGCCGGCGCGCTCGGCCGGGTCGCGGACGACCTCGGCCTCTCGCTGACCGACGTCGCGCGCGGCGTGCACGAGCTCGCGAGCGCGACCATGATGCGCGCTCTCCGCGCCGTCTCGTCGGAGAAGGGGCGCGACCCGAAGGAGTTCGCGCTCGTTGCCTACGGTGGCTCCGGGCCGGTGCACGCGGCGGGACTCGCAGCGGAGCTCGGGGTGCAAACCGTGATCGTGCCGCCTCACGCGGGGCTGTTCAGCGCCGCCGGGCTCCTCTTCGCGCGGAGCGAGTTCCATGACGTCCGCTTCTGCCAGCTGGACGCCCGGGCACCCGACGTCGCGGCTCTCGTCGGTCTCGACGCCGAGATGCGGACGGGGCTCGAGGACGCGATCGGGGCCGGCCAGGCGGTGGAGTGGGTGCGGAGCGCCGACGTGCGCTACCGGGGCCAGAGCTGGGACATCGAGATCGACTTCCCAGATGGCCAGATCGACGAGGCGTCGGTCGCGTCGCTCGTGGAGCGCTTCGAACAGGAGCACGAGCGCGTGTACGGCGTGCGCCCCGAGACCGACGCTCCGGTCGAGATCCGTGCGCTGCGGCTCGCCGTGCTCGGGCCGGACCGCGCCGACGCGGACGTGCGCGTCGCCGTCGGCGCAGTCGCGGACCGGCCGGCGGAGACGCGCCTGGCCGACTTCGGCCCGGTGCACGGCGCCGTCGAGACGTGCGTCCTCGCGCGCCACGCGGTGCCGGCCGAGGGTGTCGAGGGGCCGGTGCTGATCGACGAGTACGACACGACCGTCGTCGTCCCGCCCGGGTGGCGGGTCGCGCTCCATCGCGACGGCGCGCTCGTCCTGACGGCGGCGTCGCTGACGGACGAGACGGCGTCCGGCCGGGTGGATGATGCAGCCGACGTGATCCTGCAGGAGATCGTCGGCAATTCCTTCGCCTCGATCGCCGACGAGATGGCCACGACGGTCTTCCGCACGGCCCACTCCACCGTCGTGCGAGACGTGATGGACTTCTCCGCCGCGCTCTGCGGCCCGACGGGCGAGACGATTGCACAGGCCGTCACGATCCCTCTCCACCTCGGGTCGATCCCGACTGCGATGCGATCGCTGATCGAGCGCTACGGCGGGGCGATGGAGCCGGGCGACATCTTCATCATGAACGACCCCTTCGACGGAGGCATGCACACGCCCGACATCTTCGTCGTCAAGCCCGTCTTCTACGGCGACGAACGGACCCTCGTTGGGTACGCCGTCACCGTCGCCCACCACGGGGACGTCGGCGGCCGCCTGCCGGGCTCGAGCGCGACCGACAACACCGAGGTCTTCCAGGAGGGGCTGCGGCTGCCGTGGATGCACCTCTACCGTGGTGACGAGCCGGTCGACGACCTCGTGCGCATCATCCGGGCGAACGTCCGCATCCCGCGGATGACGATGGGGGACATCAACGCGCAGATCGCGGCGTGCAACATCGCCGAGCGCGCGCTACGCGAGCTGGCAGGCCACTATGGCAGCGAGCGGCTGACGGGCCTGATGGAGCAAACCGTCGACCGTACCGAGCGGATCGTGAGGACGGAGATCGCGTCGTGGCCCGATGGCACCGCATCCTTCGTCGACTACGTCGGCTCCGACGGGATCGAGGTGCGGGACGTGAAGATCGCCGTCGAGGTCACGATCAGCGGCGACGAAGTGACGGTCGATTTCTCGGGCTCCGATCCGATGGTCGCCGGGGCGCTCAACTCGACCCGCTCCTTCACCGAGGCGACGGTGTTCCAGGCCGTGATGTCGGCCGTCAGCGTCGACATACCCACGTCGTCGGGCGCCTTCCGCCCGGTGAACGTCGTCACGAAGCCGGGAACGGTGACCCACGTAGTGATGCCGGGCGCGTCCACCATGCGCGGCGTCACCGGCTTCCGCATGTTCGACGCCGTCAACGGTGCGCTCGCACAGCTCGTGCCCGACCGGGTGGCGGCGGCCGGCGAAGGAGGGAACACGCTCGCGATCTTCGCCGGTACACGCCCGGACGGGGAGCGCTACATCTACTTCGAGCTCGTCGTCGGCACATGGGGGGCGCGACCGGGGATCGACGGCAACGACGGCCTCTCGAACCCGTGCGCGACCGCCGCGAACATCCCCGTCGAGGTCGCCGAGGCCGAGTTCCCGATCATGATCGAGCGCTACGCGCTCGTGCAGGACAGCGGCGGTGCGGGACGGTTTCGCGGCGGGCTCGCGATCGAGCGGGTCTGGCGCACGATTCTGCCGGATACGTCGCTGCAGGTCCGCTCGGACCGGCAGGTGCACCCGCCGTACGGCCTTGCGGGCGGCGGGCCTGGGGGCACGTCGGCGAACACGCTTCGCAACGGCAGCGCCGACGGGAAGGCGTATCCGCCGATGTTCTCGACCATGCTGGAGCACGCGACGACGGTTCACCACCGGATGGCCGGCGGGGGAGGATGGGGCGATCCGCTCGACCGCGTGGTGGCGGCCGTCGTGCGCGACGTCCTCGACGAGAAGGTGAGCGTCGCCCGCGCCCGCGACGCCTACGGAGTCGTCGTCAGCGACGACGGCGTCGTCGACGAACCTGCGACCACCGCGCTGCGCGCGCAGATGCGGGAGGAACGATGAGTGCGCCGTCCGCCCACGACCACACCGGGACGGCGGTCGTCGTCGTCGGCGGGGGCATCCTCGGCGCCGTGACGGCGTGGGAGCTCGCTCGTGCGGGCGTGCCCTGCATCCTGCTCGAGTCGATGCGGTTCGGCCACGAGTCGACCGGCAAGTCGGCGGCGATCGTGCGCATGCACTACTCGAATTCACAGGTCGTACGGATGGCGCTCCGCTCGCGGCAGGCGTTCATCGACGTGCCAGACGTGCTCGGCGCCAAGCCGGTCTACAACCGCACCGGCTGGATCTTCCTGGTCGAGGAGCACGAGCGCGAGCACGCGGTCGCGAACCGAGCCATGCAGACGGCCGAGGGGTCGCGGAGCGTGGAGATACGGCTCGACGAGCTCGGCGACTACGTGCCGGGCATCGTGACCGACGGAATCGCCTACGCCCTGTTCGAGGAGGACTCGGGCTCCGCCGACCCCTTCGCGACGACCGCCGCCTACATCGCCGCGGCGCGCCGGCTGGGGGCGCACGCCCACGAGCACTCCCCCGTCGACGAGATCCTGGTCGAGGGCGGCGCCGTCCGGGGCGTGCGCGTCAAGGGGCAGATGATCGCGTGCGAGACGGTCGTGCTGGCTGCGGGCGGCTGGTCGCCGGCGCTCGCGCGCACCGCGGGCGTCGAGCTTCCGATCCAGCTGACGCGCGAGCAGGATGTGGTCTTCGACACGGGATCGGTGGCACCGCCGCCGCTCTCGATCTCGGCCCAGGTCGACCGCACCTACATGCGGCCCCTCGTCGAGGAGGGGTCGAACGTGCTGCTGATCGGGCGGGGCTTCCCGAAGCCCTACGACTATGTGACCACGCACGACTGCAACTGGGATCTCGACGACGCCTTCGTGGAGGACGTTCGCACGCGGCTCGTGGCGCGCCTCCCCGCGCTCGCCGACGTGCGCCTGCGCGACGGCAGGGTCGGGCTCTACTCGGTGACGCCGGACTGGCATCCGCTCCTCGGACCGGTCGAGCAGGTCGAAGGCCTGCACCTCGCGACGGGAGGGAGCGGGCACTGCTTCAAGCTCGGACCGGCGATCGGGGCGATGGTGGCCGGCGCGATCCTCGATCGACCGGTGGACTACGCCGACGTCCACGACTTCCGCCTGGGCCGGTTCGCCGACGGCGATGCGTTCCAGTCCACCTACGGCGGCAACAGGGCGTGAGCGGCGGCTACGAGCGGGTCGAGCCGCCCGCAGTGGAGGATCTGGCGGCGCTCGCGCGGCTCGACGGGATCGAGTTGCGGCCGGGTGAGGACGCGGAGCTCCTGCCGGTCGTCGCCTCCCTGACGAGCTTCGCGGACGTGCTCGACGCGATCGATGGGGAGCTACCGCTGCCGGCGCCGGCCGGCCGCGACCCCGGCTACGTGCCCGATCCTCCCGACAACCCGTACAACGCCTTCATCCGCCGCTGCCACGTGCGCGAGTCGGGCACCGGCCCGCTGGCGGGGCGGACGATCGGCCTCAAGGACAACATCTCGGTCGCAGGGGTGCCGACGACGAACGGCTCCCGGGTCAGCAGCTATGTGCCTGTGTACGACGCCGTCGTGGTCGAGCGCATCCTCGCGGCCGGGGGCACGATCGTCGGGAAGCTGAACATGGACGACTTCGGTTCGTCCGGGCTGGGCGACACGAGCGCCTTCGGCCCGGCCCGCAATCCCGTAGACCCGACTCGCTCGGCCGGCGGCTCATCAGGCGGCTCCGGCGCCGCCGTCCGCTCCGGCGAGGTGGACATGTCACTCGGCGTCGACCAGGGCGGCAGCGGCCGCATTCCCGCCGCGTTCTGCGGGGTCGTCACGCTGAAGGCCACGCACGGGCTCGTGCCGTCGTGGGGCATCTCGCACATCGACCACACGATCGACTTCGTGACGCCGCTCGGCCGCACTGTCGCCGACGTGGCGTTGCTGCTCGGCGTCATTGCCGGAGAGGACTGGCGGGACGCACAGTGGGTGCGGGGACCGATCGAGGCGGGAGACTACGCGGCCGCCGCCGGGGAAGGGGTGGAGGGGCTGCGCCTTGGGCTCGTCACCGAGTCCTTCCACCCCGACGTCTGCGAGCCGGACGTGATCGCGAACGGCCGTTGCGCCGCCGCCGTGCTCGCCGCGTGCGGCGCCGTCGTGGGGGAGGTCTCGATCCCGCTCTGGAAGTACGGGATGGCGGTGTTCCAGCCGTACGTGGCGCACCTGTTCAGCGACGTCTACCGCGACGGAGGCCAGGGCTTCGGTCACCTCGGCGCCTACGACGTGCCCGCGTTCGAGGCGTTCACGCGCATCCGGCTCGAGGAGGGAGCGCTCCTGCCCGACCAGGTGAAGGCCTGGATCCTCGCGGACCGCCACGTTCACGAGCGCTATGGCGGTGTCCCGTATGCGCGGCTGCACAACGCCAGGCTCGCCGTGCGGCGCGCGGTCATGACGGCGCTCGAGGACTTCGACGCGCTCCTCACGCCGACGCTCCCGATCACCGCGCCGCTGCTGCTGACCGGTGAAGCGTCGTTCGCGGAGGTCTCCGGCCGGACCGCCGCCAGGCTCTGCTTCAACACGATGCCTCTCAATCTCAGCGGGCATCCGGCCATGTCGTTGCCGAGCGGCGTCAGCGGGGAAGGTCTGCCGACCGCGCTGCAGGTTGTCACAGCGCACTTCGACGAGTACACCGGCTTCCGCGTCGGCTTTGCGCTCGAGCGCGAGACCGGCCCGTTCGTGCCGGTGACGGCAGGCGCGTGATCTTCTCGGCCCATCTCTCGATGCTCTTCCGCGAGCTGCCGTACCTGGAGCGCCCTGCCGCGGCGGCCGCGGCGGGCTTCGCGGTCGTCGAGACCTGGTGGCCGGGGGCCGACCTCGTGGAGGCGTGGGCCGAGCAGGTCGATCGTCACTCGCTCGGGGTGCAGTTGCTCAACTGCGACGGCGGCGAGATCGAGGCGGGCGAGCGCGGCTTCCTCAACGTGCCCGAGCGCCACGAGGAGTCGCTCGCGGCGTTCCGCGCCGCGGCGGCGGCCGCCGGCCGCTGCGGCGCCCCCTACGTCAACGTCCTCGTCGGCCGCGACACCGGCCGCGTGCCCCGGAAGGAGCAGCTGCGGGTCGCCGCTTCCGCGCTGGCCGCCTGCGCCGAGGGCGCCCGCGGCTGCGATGTCCGCATCGTGATCGAGCCGATCAACGATCGTGACGTCCCCGGCTATCTCGTGCCGACGCCGGAGGCAGCGCTCGAGCTGATCGAGCTCGCCGGGTCAGACGAGGTGCTCCTGCTCTACGACGCCTACCACGCAGCCCGCATGGGTGCCGACCCGTGCGAGGACGTCGCGACGTGGCTGCCGTTCGTCGGCCACGTGCACTACGCCGACTGCCCGGGGCGCGGTGCTCCGGGGACAGGTGAGGTCGACTTCCGCCGTCTCGTCCGGGCGCTCGAGGCGGGCGGCTACGAGGGAGTCGTCGGGCTCGAGTTCGACCCCGGCCCCTCGACACCGGAGGCGCTGGCGGCCGTGCCGTGGTAGTCGGCGACCTGCCAACCCCGTTCCTCACCCTCGACCTCGACGCGGTCGAGCGCAACATCGCGCGCTGGCAGGCGTACTGCGACGCGCACGGCCTCGCCCTGCGTGCGCACGTGAAGACGCACAAGCTGCCGCGGATCGCGGGAATGCAGGTCGACGCCGGTGCGGTCGGGATCGCGTGCCAGAAGCTCGGCGAGGCGGAGGTGATGGCCGACGCCGGGATTGCCGACATCCTGATCCCGTTCCCGCTCGTCGGCCCGGACAAGGTCGAGCGCGCCGCCGCGCTCGCTTCCCAGGTGCACCTGAGCGTGGCGGGCGACTCCGCCGTCGCGGCGCGGGCGCTGGCGCAGGCGACCGAGGCGCGCGGCGTCACAATCGGCTGGCTCGTCGACTGCGACACGGGCTTCGGCCGCACCGGCGTGCAGTCGCCGGCGGAGGCGGCGGAGCTGGCGGGCGTGGCGGCGGGCCTGTACGGGCTCGAGCTGCGTGGCCTGATGACCCACCCGGTCACGCCCGCGTCGGAGGCGTGGCTGCGCGAGGCCCGCGAGCGGATCGAGGCACTCGGGCTCACCGTCGAGGTGGTCAGCGGCGGCGGCACCCCGGGCTCGTTCCACGCCCACGAGAACGCCGAGGTGACCGAGCTGCGGGTCGGAAACTACGTCTACGGCGACCGGCGCTGCCTCGTCAGCGGCACTCATGACCTCGCCGACTGTGCACTGCGCGCGGTCGCGACGGTCGTGAGCCGGCCCACGTCCGACCGCGCCATCCTCGACGCCGGCACGAAGACGCTCACCTCCGACCCGGCGCTCGGGCGCGACGACGGGCTCTTCGGGCTCGTCGTCGAGTACCCCGACGCCGCGGTGCGGTCGCTCTCGGAAGAGCACGCCATCGTCGACCTCTCGGCGAGCACGGCCCGACCCGAGCTCGGCGAGAAGGTGACGGTGCTGCCGAACCACGCCTGCGGCGCCGCGAACCTCCACGACACCGTCGCCGTCCACCGAAGCGGCTGTGAGGTGGAGCTGGTACAGGTCGCGGCACGGGGGCTCGTGCGATGAGAGTGCTCGTGCTCGGAGCCGGGTTGATGGGCTCCCAGATCGGCATCGAGTACCTCTCGGGGGGGCACGACGTGACCTTCGCCGCTCGCGACGCCGACGCGCTGCGGCGGCGGGTCGAGGAGGGGCTGGCACTGGCCGGGCGGCTCGGGCTCGACCCGGGCAGGGGCCGCTGGACGGTCGCCCCCGCGGCCGCGGCCGTCGCCGACCTGATCGTCGAGTCGCTCCCCGAAGACCTCGAGCTGAAGGCAGCGCTCCTGCGCCCCCTTGCCGCGGCGCTGCCCGACGCGATCGTCGCGTCGAACACGTCCTCCCTCTCGCTCACCGAGCTCGGCGCGGCGGTCGGCGCGCCCGAGCGGACGATTGGCGCGCACTATCTGAACCCGCCGCTCCTGATGCCCACGGTCGAGGTGATTCCCGGGGAGCGGACCGACCCGGCCGTCACGGCGCGGATGACGGAGACGCTCTTCGCTCTCGGGAAGGTGCCGGTCGCCGTCGAGAGGGACGTGCCGGGCTTCATCTGGAACCGGCTGCAGCTCGCCCTCATCCGTGAGGCGCTGTGGCTCGCAGACAACGGCGTCGCCTCCCCCGAGACGGTGGACACGGTCGTGCGCGAGGGGCTCGCCCGCCGCTGGCGGCAGGTCGGGCCGTTCACGGCGGCCGCGCTCGGCGGAGCGGCGACCTGGCTCACCGTCGGCGAGAACCTGCTGCCGGCGCTCTCCCGCGAGCAGGACCTGGCGACGCTGCCGGCGTGGCTCGAGCATGATGGCGAGATGCTGCGGGGCATCCGGGACCGGCGCGACGAAGCGCTGATCGACGAGATCCGGCGTGAGCGCACCGACGGGAGCGCGCCCGGTGCCGCCTGACGTGGTCATCCGCGGCGGCACGGTCGTCGACGGAACGGGAGCGGAGCCGGCTCGCGCCGACGTCGCGATCGCCGGCGGGCGCGTCGTCGAGATCGGCGCCGTCCCTCCGACCGAGGGCGTGGAGCTCGACGCGGCTGGCTGCCTCGTTGCGCCCGGCTTCATAGACATCCACAGCCACTCCGACTACACGCTCCTCGTCGACCCCCGCGCCGTCAGCGCGATTCGGCAGGGCGTCACGCTCGAGGCGATCGGCAACTGCGGCCACGGGTGCTTTCCGATCCGCAAGCCGGAGCTCGCGCGCAGCATCATCTACGGCTACGACGAGGAGGTGCCGCTCAGCTGGACGACGATGCCCCAGTACCTCGAGCGGCTCCAGCAGGCGCGTCCCGCGGTGAACGTGCTCACGCTCGTGCCGAACGGCCAGTTGCGGCTCGACGCGGTGGGGCTGCAGGAGCGGCCGGCGACGCCGGAGGAGCTCGCCGCGATGTCGCTCACGCTCGAGCAGGCGCTCGACGATGGTGCCTGGGGCTACAGCACGGGCCTCGAGTACGCCGCCGAGACCGGTGTGCCGGAGGAAGAGATCGAGGCGCTGTGCCGCGTCGTAGCCCGCCACGGCGCGCTCTACGCGACGCACACGCGCGACCGTGACGCGAGCGCGGTGGAGGCGGTTGAGGAGGCGATCCGCACGGCCGAGCATGCGGGCGTGCGGCTCCAGGTCTCACACCTCGTGCCGCGAAGCGGCTTCGAAGCGGGCCACCGCTGCATCGAGACGGTTGAGGCCGCCCGCGCGCGAGGTCTCGACGTGGCGTTCGACATGCACACCCGACTGTTCGGCTTCACGTTTCTCTCTTCGGTCCTCCCGGCGTGGGCGGTCGAGGGAGGGCCGGAGCGGCTCGCCGATGCGCTTCGCGATCCGTCGGCGCGCCGGCGGATGAAGTCGCACCGCAGCATCCTCAGCGCCGGTGACGACTGGGGTCGTATCGTCCTGCTCGACAACGACGTCTGGCCGGAGTACGCGCGGCGCGATGTCGCCTCGATCGCGGCAGAGCGCGGTCAGGAGCCGCTCGACGCGATCTACGACCTGCTCGCAGCGGACACGCAGCGCCTGCACCGGCTGATGGCGCTGATCCACTGCTACAGCGAGGAGCAGCAGCGAGAGGCGTTCTCGCACCCGCTCTGCATGCCGGGCTCGGATGCGACGACGCTCGCGCCCGACGGCCCGCTCGCCGACTCGATCTTCCACGGGGCCTACACGTGGGCGGCGTGGTTCTACCGCTTCATGGTGCGCGAGACCCGGCTCCTCACCCCACAGGAAGCGGTACGCCGGCTGACGCAGCTTCCGGCCGAGAGGCTCGGGCTTGCAGACCGCGGCGTGCTTCGCCCCGGCGCGCCGGCGGACATCGCCGTCTTCGATCCCGAGACCTACGGCGAGCGTGGGACACCCTTCGAGCCGAACCAGACCGCGGTGGGAATGCGCCACGTGCTCGTGAACGGCGTGCTCACCCTGAGGGACGGAGGCGAGACCGGGGAGCGCGGCGGCACGGTGTTGCGTCGTCCGTCCTAACCGCTCGATCGGAGGCAATCGAGGAGGTGGGGTGCCCGGCTTCCCCTACGGACAGCGGAACCTGTAGGGCGGATCCACGAGAAGGCGCTGCTCGTGGAATCCTCCCAGGATCCGGTAGCGCACGT
>DAIOGR010000005.1:0-23319 GCA_036745155.1 Gaiella sp. | reverse complement strand
CGAGCGCCTCGCGGTGGCGGGAGAGGATCTCCTGGTCGAGGTCGGTGAGGGGAACCACGAGCCCGATCTCGTGCTCTACGACGAGCGCGGCGAGAGCCGGGACGTAGCCGGGGTCTGCGACGCGCGGCACGAGCGCCATGCGGTCGGCGTGATACAGGGTCGGTGCGAGCGCGTCGGCGTCCGCCGCCACCGTCGTCGCGCCGGCACGCCGAAAGGCGCTGACGATGTCGACACGCTGCCCGGCGCAGGTGAAGAGGACGGCGGTCACGGAGGCAGAGCCTAGCGGCGGCAGCTTCAGGTTACGGCGGGCTAGCCCGCAGGCTCGTCGTGCGACGTCTCTTCCGCGGCGGCAACGGTGATGTCTCCGCGCCAGCCGCCGGTCTCCCCCTTATACGTGCCCTCGAACAGCGCGAGCGGCGTGCGGAGCAGTATCGCGAGGTCGACCCGCGGCGAGCGATTCTCGACATACCAGACGTCAAGCTCGATGCGCTCGGCCCACGGCAGCGTGGCGCGGCCGTGAACCTGCGCCCAGCCCGTCAGGCCCGGCCGCACGGTGAGCCGCTTGCGCTGACGCTCCGTGTACTTCTCGACCTGGTAGCGGAGCGTTGGCCGCGGCCCGATCAGGCTCATGTCGCCGCGCACGACGTTCCACAGCTGCGGCAGCTCGTCGAGCGAGGTCTTGCGGAGGAATCGGCCCACCCGGGTGATCCTGCTATCACCCTCGGCGACGGCGTAGCCTGAACCACTGATCTCGGCGCCGACGACCATCGTGCGGAGCTTGAGCAGCTCGAAGTCTTCTCCGGACTTGCCGACACGAACCTGGCGAAAGAGCACCGGGCCTCCGTCGTCGAGCTTGATGGCCAGCGCCGCGAGGCCGAGCAGCGGGCTCGCGACACCGAGCCCGAGGGCAGCGGTCGCAGCATCGAGCACGCGATTCACCGGGTGCCCTCTGCGGCGTTCCATGTCGCCGGCACACCGCGACGTAGGTAGTTCCAGAGTGCGACAACTGTTGCCCAGCTGACGAGAACGTAGTAGCGGGCGATAGGGACGCTGGCGGCCGCCGCGCCGAGAAGCGCGAGTTGGCCGGCAAGCACGATCCTGTACGCCCAGCCGTCGGCGACGAGCGCGGCACTCGTCGCCAGCAGCGTCAGGTGCAGGAGACCGCTGCAGTAGCGGAGCAGCCGGTGCGAGACGATCTGGGCAAGGTAGAGCGCGGGCAGCTCTCTCAACATCGAGCCACGAAGTGTGATCTCCCAGCAGTGCTCGAACATCCGCACCTTGCGCCGGTACTCGGTCTCGTTCGTCGGGGTGGGCCGCTCGAACGCGTGCGCGGCAGGCTCGTAGACGGCGCGGCGGCCGGCCTGCACCATGCGGTACGGGAAGGACAGATCATGCCCCCAACGCGGATCGACCTCCACGTAGTCGGCTCGCTTGAGAGCGTAGATCGAGCCGTTTCCGCCGGTGATCGAGCCCAGCGTGGACTCCGCCTGCCGCAACTGCATCTCGTACCGCCAGTAGAGGCCCTCTTGATTCGCCCCGTCGGCGGCCTCAAGCCTGAGCTGGCCGCAGACGTAGGCGACCTCGGGATCGGCCAGGTTGGCGACGAGTTTGCCCAACGCGTCCGGCGCCCAAGTGGCATTGGCGTCGGAGAACGCCACCACGTCGCTCGAGGCCTGCGCCACCGCACGATTCTGGGCCGCGACCTTGCCGCCGCGGGGGCAGTCGAGCAGGCTTACCCTCGGCTCACGTTCGGCGACGGCCTCCACGAGTGCATTCGTGCGATCGGTGGACGCATCGGAGGCGACGATCACGGCGAGGTCATCCTCCGGGTAGTCGAGCGTAAGCAGGTTCTCGAGGCGTCGCTCGATGACCGCCTCCTCGTCGTGGGCGGCCACGATCACGGTGACTGACGGTCGAGCCTCCGGATCCTTCGCAACGGGTCGAGCGCGAAGACTGGCCGCGACCCGGGCGACGCCGGGATAGACCACGTGCGTCCAGGCCAGCGCGCCGAGCGACGACCAGAAGACTGCCTTGCCGACGGTCACGAGCGCGAGTTTAGCTCCGACCGCTCGAGCGGCCGAGCGTTGCCCTGCCGCGCCGTTGCGGGCGCGGCGGCAGGGATGTTAGGAGCACCCATCGTCTAGCCTTCCCCCATGCTCGGCGCCCCATCTGGTCTCGGCGTCGCGGGGGCAGCCTGGCTTCTGGCCGGGTTCCTAGTCGCCGCGATCATCACGTGGCGTCGGCGGGGATCGCTTTCCACCGACCTGACGGGTCGAGCCGCGGCCGCCTGCCTGGTGGTGACTCTGGCCGTCGCGCCGTACTTCGCCCGGCGGATCGTCGAGGACCTTCGCGTCACTACAGCGATGACCGACTACGAGCTGAGCGTCGCCGGCCCGGTGCAGGCCTACCTGCAGCCGTATCTGCTCGATCCGGTTACTCGCGTCATCCCGCCTGGTGCGACGTATGCCGTCGCCCAGGGCCCTGGTGTTCCTCATCCGGAGGCGCGCGCCGCCTTGGCGCCGCTTGCCATGATCAAGCTGTTCCCTCGCAAGGAAGTCAGCGACCCGCGGCAGGCGGACTGGGTGATCGCATGGGGGATCGACATCCACGATGTTGCCCCCGTCGCGACTGCCATCGTTGCGCGGCCGGAGCAGGCCGGCTACCCCGCAGTCGTGGTGGGTCGTGTTCGCCGATGATCGCGGATGCGGGTGGTCTCGTCATCCTCAACCTGCTCCTCGTCGCGGCCGGGGCCGGCATCACGGGTCTGGCAGGTACATGGCGCGGGTATCGCGGCCTGGCCGGTGGCCTCGGACTGGACTACCTCGTCGGAGTGGCCGCGTTCGGAGTCCTGGCGCAGCTGCTCTACGTGCTCGGCGCGTCGCTCTCGCTCGTCGAGGTGTGCCTCGTCTGCGCTGCTCTGTCGATCGGCGCGGTTCGCGGACTGCGTTGCGGTGGAGCCGGTTCGTTTCGCGTCGGCCCTGCCTGGGTCTTCGCGCCGGCTGCGGTCTTTCTCGTGCTCCTCGCCGTCGACCTCTGGTATCAGCCGCTGTGGGCCTACGACTCCTGGACGTTCTGGACACCGAGGGCATACGGCCTGTACGCCCTCGACGGGCTCGACACCGACTGGTTCACCTCGGGCGCGATGCTCGGGGGCGCGCGACGCGACTATCCGTTGCTGTTCTCCGCCGTCGAGGCTGCGGGGTTCCGTTTCACCGGCTACGAGACGAGGCTGCTCGACCTACAGACATGGGTCTTCCTGCTCGCGTTCGTCGTCATGATCTACCAGGCGTCCTCGGCCCGGATGCGGAATGTCGTCCTGGCAGCGGTCCTCCTGATGGTGGCCGCCGCACCGTCAACCGCCTCGCAACTCGCCGCCGCCGAGGCTGACATTCCGCTCGCAACCCTCGTCGCCGCGGCAGGCCTGTGCGGGGTGCGATGGCTCGAGACCCGCCGCCGCTCGACGCTCGTGCTCACGGCGGTCCTCGCAGCGGGCGCCGTTGCGACGAAGATCGAAGGGGCGATCTTCGTGGGGGCGTTGTTCGCCGCGCTCGGGCTCTGCAGCTGGCGCCGAAGCCGACCCGACAGCGCGATCGCAATTGCCGCCCTCGTCGTCGTGGTCGCCGTCGGGCTGCTTCCATGGCGTATCTGGGTCGCCGTTCACGGCGGGGTCCCGACAGGGGCTGTCCCGAGCCTCACCCCCTCAACGCTCGTCGACCATGCCTCGTACGTCCCCCGCGCCGCGGGCTACCTTCTCTTCAAGCTCCTCGACCCGCGTGGCTGGCTGCTGATCGTGCCCCTGTGGGCAGTCGCGCTGTGGAGCGCCTGGCGGGCGGCGCGACGCGGGGTGGTCGTCTTCGCAATCGTCACCGTCGCACTCGCATTCTGCGGGCTCGTGATCAGCTACTGGTCGACGCCCCTCGATCTGCACTTCCACCTTGCGACGTCGGCCAGGCGAGTGGTGACAAGCATCGTGTTCTTCTGCGCGGCGCTCACGCCGCTCCTTGCGGACGCAACGAGCCGTTCTTTCGGTCAGCCAAGCTTCGTCCGCAGCCGTGAGGACTGACGAGCTCCGGGGCGCGGACGGGCGTCCGACGATCGTGATCACGTCGCGCGACACGCGCCGGCGCGACGGCGGCGGGGCGGCGTGGATCCAGGCCGACTGCAGGCGTTGAGCGCCGCCGCCTTCATCTCCTTCGCGCTCGTGGTACCTACCGCGTGCCTGCTCACCACGCTGGGGCGGCCTCGGTCCGGAGTCTCGTTCGTGCTCGCCGCCTACCTCCTCGCGTGGGCGGAGCTGGTCGTCGTGGTGCTCGGCCTGTCTCTGTTCAGTGCGGTTCGCGCGATGACGCTCGTCACCATGTTCGCCGGCGCGTTTGGGGCGGCGCTCCTGCTGTGGTACCTCCGAAAGGCTCCGAGGCCGCCTGCCCTGAAGCCTAGGCTGATATCCGGTGCAGCCGCTCTCCGCGACCCGCCGCTGGCGATCCTCGGCGCGTTGGCGGCACTCATCTTCCTCTACTCCGTCGTGCTCGGCATCCTCACGCCGCAGAACGACTGGGACGCACTCACGTACCACCTCACCCGGGCTGCGCTCTGGTTGCAGCAAGAGCGAGTGGGATACATCCAGGGCTCGCTGGACGTACGGCTCAACGGCAACCCGCCGAACGCCGAGATCGGCCAGCTCGCCGCGCTCGCCCTCGGCGGGAATGAGCGACTCGTGTGGTTTCCGCAGCTTAGCGCCGCACTCGCGACGACCCTGGCCGTTTTCGGGATCGGCCGGAGCATCGCGTGGACGGTCCGCGAGTCGATCTTCGGCGCGCTCGTTTTCGCGACACTCCCCCTGATCGCCCTGCAATCCCCGACGGCGCTCAACGATCTCGTCGTCGCGGCGTTCTTCACGGTAGCCATGTACTTCGGTCTCGGCGTCGGGTTCCGGTCGGGCGCAGCCGCCACCCTCGCCCTCGCGCTCGGGTTCGGGACGAAGATCTCGGCCCCACTCCTCCTCACGATCTTCGTCCTCGTTCTCCTCGCTGCACGCCGACGGCCCGTGCTCGAGACCGCCGCCATTGCGGTCGCCGGAGCGCTCGCCGGCAGTACGTGGTACGTCGTCAACCTGGTCAACACGGGGTCTCTCGACGGGAACCTCGCCCGGGGCGCGGAACAGATTGCCGACCGAGGTGTCACTGCCGTTGCGTTGCGTGCCTTCAGGCTGATGCTCAACATGTTCGAGGTACCCGGCGCGTCGGGTGCAAACGGCCTCCTCTACGCCCTCTGCACCGTGGGCTTCCTCATCGCCGCCGGCGTCGCATTCCGACGTCGGCGACCGTCAGGCCCGACGCTTCTCACAGCGGCGGTGCTCGTCGCCTCGGTTCCTGTACTGGTCGTGGCGCTTGCCTGGGGATTGACGAACGGCTGGCACCGGTGGTGGCGCCTGATCGGCCGCGAGGACATCGCGGCTACCATCCCGGCGTTCCAACCGCCGGTGCTCTCCGACACCGTCATTACGTGGTTCGGCCCGCTTGGAGTCGCGCTGGTGATCGTCGGCCTCACCGCCGCCGTCCGGGGGAAGCAGCCCTGTCGCGGGGCACGTATCGCACTCGCGGCGTCGCCCATCGCCTACCTCATGGTCGTCGCCGTCGGGCTCACCTACGATCCGTGGCGAGGGAGGTTCTTCGTCTTCCCAATCGCGCTTGCCGCCGCGACGTGGGGCTCGGTCTACAGGTTTCGCGGCGCCGCGTGGGCGGCTTCGGCGCTCGCCGTAACGACTGGCGTGCTTGTGCTCGCCCAGAACAACGAGAAGTCTCCGGGCGTTCGGCTGCTCGACGGCCCCGTCCACCCGTCGGTCTTCGGAGAGCCGCGGTGGAAGGTCCAGACGCGGCTGCGGATCGACGGGACGGCCGCCATCCGCTTCGTCGAGGATCACGTCCCGCCGCGGGCAACGGTGGGACTGGCGCTCCACGGTGACGACTACATCTTCCCGTACTTCGGGAGCTCGCTCGATCGGACGATCCGCCTGCTGCCGCCCGGCAGCCCGGCGACGCCGCAGCTCGACTGGATCGTGGAAGCACCGGACCGCGAGGTGCCGCGCTGCGCCGGCTCCTGGCGAACGGCGAGCAGGCCCGGGGACGGATTCACCGTCCTCCAGCGCGTCGGCACGGATACCTGCTCGCGTTTCGACGCCTTCGAGACCGACCCCGCTTCGCCAGGCGTCCCGGCAGATCGCATAGGTTCTCGCGAATGACGCTGTCAACGGACTCCCTCACGATCCTGATGCCCGTCTTCAACGAGCGAAACACGATCGAGGAGGCGATCGGTGACGCACTCGGAGCTGCCTTGCCGGTCGGCAGCCGACAGCTCGTGATCATCGACGACGGCTCGAGCGACGGAACGCGCGAATGGCTCGCGACAGCGGCGCTGCCCGACAACGTGGAGATCGTGCTCCACCCCGAGAACAAGGGCAAGGGCGCGGCCATCCGCACCGGGCTCCAGCATGCCCGCGGGACCTACTCGGCGATCCTGGACGCCGACCTGGAGTACGCGGCTGCGGATCTCGGCCCGGTGCTCGAGCCGCTCCTAGCCGGCAAGGCGAACGTCGTCTTCGGCACGCGGGCCTGGACGTCCCAGTCCTCGTTCAGCTTCTGGTACGTGGTCGGCAACAAGTCGGTGACGTTCGCGACGAACCTGCTCTACAACTGCTGGATCTCCGACGTGATGACCTGCCACAAGGCGATGAGCACGGAGCTGTTCAGGTCGCTGAAGCTGCGCGAGCGCGGGTTCGCGATCGAGCCGGAGATCGCCGCGCGCGTCTTGCAGGAGGGTGAGCGCATCTTCGAGGTGCCGATCGCCTACCATGCACGCTCGCGCGACGAGGGGAAGAAGCTGACGGCGGTGGACGGCCTACGCGTGGTGAAGACCCTCGTCCGCTGCAAGTTCCACTAATCGCGATAGAGGGCGAGCGTTGCGGCGGTCGCGGCGTCCCACGAGAACGCCGCGCGAGCGTGCTCGCGCGCGGTAGCCCCGAGGCTCGAGCGTAGTTCGGCGTCGCCGAGCAGGCGCTCGAGCGCTTCCCGCAGCGCCAGCCTGTCACCGGGCGGGACGAGCAGGCCGGTGACGCCGTCCTCGATCGCATCCGGTAGGCCTCCCACCGCTGTCGCGACCACCGCACGGCCGTACGCCATTCCCTCCCGCGCGACGATGCCGTAGCCCTCTCTCCGCGAGGGCACGACCACGATCGCGGCCTGCTCGTAATAGCGCCCGAGCTCGTCGTGCGGGACGAATCCGACGGCTTGCGGCAGCAGGCTGCGGAGCGGCCCGTCGCCGACGACGACGAGCGGGAGCCCGGCGGCAGCCACGGCGAGCTCGCGCACGCCTTTCTCCTCCGAGAGCCGGCCGACGAAGAGGATGTGCGGCGGCTCAGAGGACGGTGCCACGCGGGACGGCACCTCGACCCCGCTCGGGATCACGTGTACCTCGCGAGCGCCGAGAGCGCGCGCGTCGGCGGCGAGCGCGCTCGACCCGCACACGACGGCCCGCGCGCGCCGCAACACGGGCCTGAAGAGCCACCTCAGCCGCTTGGCCAGCTCGACGTCGGAGCCCCACAGCTGCAGAACGAGGGGCCTCCGCGCCGCGAGACCCGCGATCCCGGACGGCAGCCAATGCGCGTGCACCACGTCTGCATCCCGGGAGGCTGCTCGTGCCGCCCGGGCAAAGGATGCGACGAACAGGGGCAGCAACAGCACGCGCCACTTCCGGGCCAGGAGGTTGTTGACGATGCCGTCTCCGTAGGCGATGCCGTAGTGCCGGAACGACGCGGGCGACACGACGCTCACCTCGACGCCGGCGGCACGCAGGTGCTCAACGGCGTCCTGGACGAACACCCCGGCCACGTCGCCCGGGTGACGCGGGTATGAGGTGGTGAGGACGACGACCTTCACGACGTGGGCCGCAGCCGTCGCGCAAAGACCGCGGGCGAGACCACGACGAGTGCCGCGAACACGAAGAAGTAGTAGAACGACATCGTCAGGTAGAACGCGTTCGCCGCCATCGTCCCGACCAGGGCCGCCGTCAGGCCCCACTCGAGCGGGCGCACCCGCGCGGCCACCGTGTCGCCTGCGGCCGCGAGCGCCCTGCCCACCTGCCGGCCGACGGCGAGACGCCGGAAGAGGTAGGCGAGGAAGGTCAGGAACAGCAGCGCCCCCACGATCCCCGTCTCGACGAAGAGCGCCACGTAGAACGAGTGCGGGCCGAAGTTGTCGCGGCCGGTGACGAACTCGTAGTAGACGGAGAAGTTGTTCAGCCCGAGGCCGAACAACGGATGCTGTGACAGCACGTCGGGGATGAACTCGTAGACGACGAAGTGCGTCGAGGAGCCGGAGCCGCTCGTGTCGATCCGGGAACGGAGCACCGTCCCGAAGAAGTCCGCCCGCTGCGCAACGACCGCCGCCAATACCACCCCGACACCCGCGAGCGGCAGCAGGAACTGCTTCGAGACGAGCTTGCGCCCGTACGGGAAAGTGAGCACGACCAGGCCTGCGAGCAGCCCCAGCATCCCGCTGCGGGACAGGGTGGCGAGCTCCATCACGAAGAGGAACATGAGCAGGAGCATCAGCGGCGAGCGCAGCCGGTGACCCTTCTCCAGTCGCAGGTAGATGGGCAGCAGCACGAGCAGCGGGATTACGAGCTCGATGCCGAGATGGTTCGGATCACCTGTGAGCGCGTTCGGCCGGTAGACGTTCGCTCCCTCGACGGCGCCGTAGATGTTGATCTGGCTCGCACCTCCCGTGATCGGCGCGAGCACGGCGGCGTCGAGGTTGCCGCCGGTGGCCTGGGCGACGCCGAGCTGCAACAGCCCGTACAGCGCGTTGAACGCCATGCCCCCGCAGAAGGCGGTGAGCGCCCACCAGAAGAAGCGCTCGCTGCGACGCGCCACGAGCGCGACGGCGGCGAACAGGAAGAGGAAGTGGAGCAGGAACTTCACGAGCCCTTTCGCCCACTGGGCGAGCGACTGCGCCGTCTCGAGGTTGAAGAACCCGAGCAGGTACACGGCCAGGAACGCCAGGAAGAAGGCGAACGTGATGGCCGCGCACCGTGCGAAACGGCCGTCGAGCCGCTCGAAGCGGTTGACCGCGAAGGCGGCCAGGAACAGCGCCGTCAACACGTCGGAGAGCGACAGGTCGCCGGCGACGTTCCAGTGCACCTTGGCGAACGTGACCGTGAAGACGGTCGCGAAGAAGAGCGCGTCGGTGATCGGCTGGCGTGCGCCCGGCCTCATGAGAGCGAGCGCAGCAGGTCGGCGGTGAATTCGACGCCGTCGTCTTGCCGGACCGAGACGACCCGTCCCTCCGGGCTCCGCGCGCGGACGGCGGCTGCGATCGCGTCGGAGCCGCAGGTGATCGCGTCGGCCTGGCGCGTCACGAGCCAGGAGATGCCGTCGCCCGGGCGCTCACCGAGATCGGCGAGCCAGGCGGCTCCCGTCGTCCGCTTCACCGCGGCGCCGATCAGGTGGAGCGAATGCGGAGGCGCAACGGTGACGACGCCGTCGATCCGGTGCCTGCGCACGAGGCGGATCGCGGCGGGGACGGCGGTGATGCCCCAGGCAACGCTCTCGTCGGGCTGGAGCGCCTGGCGGCCCAGCGTCCTCGCACGGGCCGCAACACGCTCGAAGACGTCCTCCGGCTCCAACTGGTCGCCGGCGGTCGCAGCCGCGGGGCCGAGGTAGCGAGCGCGATGCACCCAGGCCTGCGTCGGCACCCTGGTGGCCTCGTCGCGGTCTGCCCTCTGGTCGTCCTCGGGCGCGAGCACATGCGTCTCGATGCCGAGCGCCGGGAGCGACGTCGCGAGCTCGAGCGTGCGCTCGAGGCCCGGGCCCGAGACGGGCGGGTACGAGAAGCTGACGAGCAGCACCTTCACCTGGGCGATGGTACTGGCGCCTCGGCGGCCGACCGGGCGCCGGTCGCGTCGCGATGCACCTCGCGCACGGCGATGGCGCCGCCGGCGAGCGTCGTGGGCACGAACCACACCGCTTGCATCAGCAGCGCGAAGGCGATTGCGACGTCGCCGTCGACGCCGACCACGCCGAGCGCTGCGACGGCCAGCCACTGGTACGTCCCGACGAAGCCCGGCGAGCTCGGGATCGCGACCCCGAGGTTCACCACCGCGGTCACGAAGACCGCATCGACCGGCGAGAGAGCGATGCCGAGCGAGCTGCACACGAGGCCGGCGGCGAGCGCCCAGGAGCCCCACGCGACGCCGCTGAGCACCAGTGCCCAGACGACGCGGCGGCGTCCGATCGGCGAGGCGACCTCGTCGATCGTGTCGCGCGCGAGGCGCCGGACACGGCTCCGCGCCTCGAGGCGGGCTCTCGGCCGCGACCGTGTGTAGACGACCGCGGCCAGGAGGGCCAGGGCGAGGACGGCGACGAGGACGGCTCCCCCGACCGCAATCCGCGCCACCCAGGCCGCGCCTCCGACGAAGGGCAAGGAGACGGCGAGCGCGACGACGAGCACGAGCACGTCACACGCCCTGTCCCGGAACACCGAGCCGAGTGCGGTGCCCGTCGGCATCGGCGCCGTGGTGGCGAGCCAGCGGCCGCGCAGCAGGTCGCCGACGCGAAGGGGAAGGACGTTGTTCGCGCCGATCCCGCCGAGCACGAGCTCGTAGTAGCGGCGCACGGACAGCTGCGGGGTGCCGGCGATCGTCCGCCAGCGGGCCGCCTGCCCCACGTACACGGCCTGGACGACGAGGGCTGCGAGGGCGACACGCACCAGGTCGGCGTCCCGCAGAGCACGCCAGACGGCGCCGAGGTCAGCTTCGCGGAGCACGAGCCACAGGAAGAACGCGGACGAGCAGAGCCCGACGGCGAGGAGGGCGGCGCCGCGCAGGCGACGACGTCCCCCGGCGCGACCCTGATTCGCTACGTCGTCCATCACGCGACCCGGTAGAGCGTGAAGCGGCCGTCGCGGTACACGACCGGCAAGGCGGGAGCGAGGTCGAAGCGGTCACGGTCGAGCACGAGCCACCTCGCGCCGCACGCGCGCGGTACCGCGAGATCGCCCGTCCGGAAGAAGCGGCGTGCCGCCTCGCGTCGCTCGTAGGGACGGTTCTTCTTCGTGTCGGCGACGTGGCCCGGAGGCGCGTTGCACACGTACACGGGCGCGAAGGCGGCGATGCGGTAGCTCGACTCGAGGTCGGCATAGACGACGTCCCCCACCGGCACCCGCTCGCGCAACACGTCGACGAGCCCCGCGGTGAGAGGGCTGGGGCGACGGTCGGGCGACGGCGACCAGTCGGCCAGCCCGTGGACGAAAACGGGAAGCAGGAACAGCGTGCAGGCCAGCGCTGCCGTCCGCTCGACGTCCCGACGGCGCCGGAGCCCGACGGCGAGCGTGACGAGCGCTCCCGCAACGGCGACCCAGGTCGCCCAGGCCGGCCCGCCGTCCTGGAGCCGGTAGCCGAAATCGCCGGGGAAGAGCCACTGGCAGCCGACACCGGCGGCGAGTGCCAGCGGTGCGGTGAAGGGACCGGCCAGCGCCGCGAGCACCGACATGCCCCCGCCGAACGCGAACCCGAGGGGAAGGAAGCCCGCGAGCCGGCGGGACTGCGACAGCGACACGACGTCCGAGAAGGGCGTGAACACCCACGGCACGAGGGTGATCGCGAAAACGGCGAGCGAGCCTCCGACGACGTAGGCGGCCCAGCGCCGCTTCGTCGCGAACGCGGTGAGCGGGATCAGCAGCAGCGCGGCGACGGCCACCGACCCGGCCCGGCCGAACAGCTCGGGCGCAAGCGAGAAGCTGTCGACCGAGCGCACGTGCAGCTGGCCTGCGTACTGCTCGATCGCCCGCGCCCGCTCCGCCGCGTCGGGGCTCACGGAGGCAGTGCTGCGGACGACGGGCAGCAGCCAGGCAAAGAACGCGGCCGCCGGCAGCACCAGCGCCCCAAGGGCGAGCGACCCGGCCCGCACCCCCTCACATCTCCACGCCCAGCGCACGACGAGAAAGCCGCCGAACGGGATCCAGAGGAAGAGCGCGTAGGTCGGGTGCACGACCGCCAGCACGAGCGACGCGGCGGCCGCGGTCACCAGCAGCCCTCGCGTGGGACGGCGCACAGCGGCCAACGCAAGCGCGAGCGCGGCCGGCGCGAGGATCTGGCGGGAGGCGGTGGCGGGCAGTGCGAGCGCGGTGTACGCGCCACCGTGACCGGGCGCCATCGCGACGAGAGCGACTCCGGCCGCCGCCGCCGCGGCGGCCGGCACCACGCGGAAGAAGAGGGCGTAGCCTGCCTCGTAGGCGACGAGCACGGCAAGAGGCGCGAGGATCGACGCCTCGTGCAGCACGACCTGCGCGGGGTCGACATAGGCGACCTTCGCCACGAGCGCGAGAAACCCGTGCCAGAGCGGGAACGCGTAGCCGGGGTGCAGCCCACCGTCGGCGAACTCGTTCACCGCCGAAAGCGACAGGTCGTCGAAGGCGAGGAGCTTGCGCGCCCGGGCGAGGTGGAAGAGGCCGTCGCCGCCGATCTCGCCGGCAACGTGCCAGAGCAGCACCCCGAGCACGGCGCCGGCGAGCCACACCTGCCAGCGGCCCGGCAGGTCGGGCAAGACCGGCCGCCGCAACGCGGGCACTAGGGCCGCGCCGCCGGCCACGAGCAGCAGGACGAGCGTGAGCGTGAGCGAGCCGTGCACGAGGAACGTCAGCCCCATGGCAGCGAAGACGAGCGTCAGCCCCCAGGCGAGCGTCGCCGACGTCCCCCGGACGCCGAGGGCACGGGCGAGGATCGCGCCCGGCGCCAGCACGACGCCGGTCGCGAGCACAAGCCGGACGAACAGGAGCAACGAGCTCATCGGGCGATCAGCGCAGGCACGTCGCCCGAGGCGAGCCAGTCTGCGGTCTCGCGGTACACGGACGCCCGCTCCCCCCGGTAGAGCCTGCCGCGCAGGACGAGGGAGAAGCGCAGGAGGCGCCGCACCCGCTCGGCCTCGTCCGGCCCATGGTGCTTCCAGAAGAAGCGCAGATGGCCGCGGACGTTCTCGCGGAAGAGCCGGCCGCCGTGCGAGGCGCCGCCCACGTGGACGCACTCGGCCTCGGGCGTGAACAGGGTCTTCCAGCCGGCCTGGGCGAAGCGGTAGCACCAGTCGGTCTCCTCGCTGAAGAGGAAGAAGCCCTCGTCGAGGAGCCCTACCTCGTCGATCGCCGCACGCCGGACGAGCATGCAGGCGCCCATCACCACCTCCACCTCCCGCTCCGAGGCGTGATCGAAGCCGGCCGCGTAGAAGCCGTTCAGCAGTTCAGTGCCCGGAGCGAGCTTCCGCAGGTACAGGTACTCGGTGGCGAGCCGCCAACGGGTCGGAAAGCCGCGCACCGATCTCTGCAGCGTCCCGTCCGGGTTGTGCAACCTGGGGCCGACGACCGCCACGTCGGCGTGTGCGTCGCCGACCGCGACGAGCCGCTCGAGGGCGTCACCGACGAGCCACGCATCCGCGTTGAGGATCAGCACCCAGCGGCCGCGCGTGGCGGCGATACCGACGTTCCACCCTGCGGCCAGGCCGCGGTTCTCCTGCTCGATCAGCCGCACGGCCGGAAACCCCTCGCGCACGAACGCAACAGTGCCGTCCGTCGACCCGTTGTCGACGACGACGGTCTCCACGTCGCGCACGCTCTCGAGGCACTGCTCGATCCACGGCATGGCGTCGTAGGTGACGACGACCACGGACGCCGCCGGGTCAGCCATGCTCGACCCCCGGCCGGGCCCCCCCGCGCAGGCTCTCCCACAGCAGGATCATGCCGCCGGGGGCGGCGAGGGCGACGACGACCAGGAAGAAGAGGAAGCCGGCCGCGAACGCTGCTTCAGGGTCGACCCCGACGCCGCCCAGGAAGCTGACGAAGAACGCCTCGCGCACCGCGAACCCGTTGAGCGTGAACGGCACGAGCAGCACGAGGAAGAACAGCGGCCCCATCACGTAGTAGATGCGCGGCCCGAGCTCGATCCCGACGGCGCGGCACGCCGCCCAGATCGAGAGGATCCGCACCGCCTGGATCGCCGTCGTGAAGGCGAAGACCTTCAGCAGCAGCCCGGGGTGGTCGCGGTAGTGGTGGACGCCGTCGTAGAACGCACGCAGCGGCCGCTCCAGGCGGAGCTTGGCCAGCAGCGGACGGAAGCGGGCGAGCAGCGGGCGCGCCGAGCGCGCGAAGAACACCGCGATCAGCAGCATCGTCCCGAACACGAAGGCGCCCTCCAGCCAGAGGTAGGCGTTGACGTCGTAGCGGCCGATCGCGAGCACGAAGCCGACGGCACCGAGCAGCACGGTGGCGGCCCCACCGAGGCCGCGCTCGAGCAGGACGATGGCGGTGAGGTCGCCGGAGCGTCCGGGATGGCGCTTCGCGGTCTCGAAGATGCGTACCGCGTCCCCGCCGATCGAGGTGGGCAGGATCTGGCCGGCCGTGTAGGAGACGAAGTACGCCCGCGTGAGCCAGGCGAAGCTGTCCCGAATCCCCTGAGCCTCGAGCAGCCACTGCCAGCGCAGGGCCATGGGCAGGGCGGTCACGATCATGATCCCGACGGCGAAAAGGAACCACCAGGGGCTCGCTGCCGTGAGGACGTCCCACGTCTTCGGGATGTCGATCTTCCACAGGATGTAGGCAAGCGCGAGCGTCGTGAGGACGAGGCCGATCGCGATCCGCAGCGGCCGCCGCACGTGCGAGAGCCGGGGTACCCGCGGCGCTCTCACGCGCTGAACCGCTCGTGCACGCGGCGCAGAGCCTCGACGGCGTCGAGGATGTCGTCGTCGGAGTGGGCGGGCGAGAGCGGCAGCGAGAGCACCTCGTGGCCGGCACGTTCGGCGACCGGCAGCGGCGCCCGCAGCGGGTAGCGGTCGCGGAACCAGGTGAGCTGGTGCACGGGCAGGAAATGGATGCTGGTCGCGATCAGCTCGTCGGCGAGCGCGCGCTGGTAGTCGTCGCGCGTCGCTCGGGCGCGCGCGGCGTCGATACGCACGACATAGAGGTGGTAGGCGTGGGTGTCGCGTTCGTCGCGGGCGAGCGGCGTCACCCCCTCGAGCCCGGCGAGGCCGTCGTCGTAGAGCGCGAACTGCCGGGCCCGGATGCGCGCGTGCTCCTCGACCCGGTCGAGCTGGACGAGCGCGATCGCGGCGAGCACGTCGGACAGGTTGGCCTTGAATCCAGGCGAGACCTGGTCGTAGCGCGATCCGTCCCCTCTGCGCGTCAGGCGCATGTTGCGGATCGACTCGGCTACGTCGGCACGGTTTGTCGAGACGAGGCCGCCCTCGCCGGCGGCGATGTTCTTGGTCGCATAGAGCGAGAAGCAGGCGGCGTCGGAGAGGCCGCCGAGCTTACGGCCCCGGTAGCGGCTCTCGGCGGCGTGCGCGGCGTCCTCGACGACGGGGAGGCCGAGCGCGAGGACGGGGTCGAGGTCGCACGGCTGCCCGGCGAGGTGCACCGGCATGATCGCCCTGGTCCGCGGCGTGACGAGCGGCGGCAGCAGCTCCGGGTCGATGTTGAGGTCGCTGTCGCGGACGTCGCAGAAGACCGGCGTGGCACCGCAATGCTCGATCACGTTCGCCGTCGCCGGCCAGGTGATCGGGCTCGTGATCACCTCGTCGCCGGGGCCGACGCCGACCGCGAGCAGTGCGAGGTGGAGGGCGGCGGTGCCGGACGCGACCGCGAGCACGTGCTCTGCCTCGAGGTAGGCCGCCATCCGCTCCTCCAGCAGGGCGGCACGCGGGCCGGTGGTGAGCCAGCCGGAGCGCAGCGTCTCGGCGACCGCTGCGATCTCCTCCTCGCCGATCGCGGGAGGCTGGAACCCGAGCCGGGTGCTACGGCGCGTCCGCATCGACCAGGAAGCGTAGGGCCTCTGCCGCACGACGGGCCCGGGCCAGAGCGTCGTCGCGGTCGTCGCCGACGGCGAGAATCGCTCCGGCCCGGTCGGCACCGCGCCGCAGCGGCCCGAAGCGCCAGCCCGCCTGCCGGTAGAGGCGAACCCACTCGATGCCTGCAAGCGCCTCCGCCTCCGCCACCCCCTCGACCCGACGCAGCGTGCCCTCGGGCGCGACGAGGAAGAGCACGCAGGCGCCGCCGACGGCGGGCAGCGCTTGTGACACTGTGTCACTTGGCCGTTCGCCCAGGGCGAACGAGACGGCGAGGTCGGCGAGGTCGACACCGAGCGCGGCACGGCAGAGCTCGGCGTCGTGGCCCCCGCCGAGACGGGCTGCGAGCTCGACCACACGGGGCCCGTCGGGCCCGAGCCGGACCTGCGTGTAGCTCGGGCCATGCAGGACACCGAGAGCCTCTGCCGCCACCCGCGCCACCTCGACGGCCGCGGCGGTCTCGTGCGCGCTCGGCCAGGCGTGCGCAAGCGCGACGCCGAAGGCGGGCGGCTCGGCGGTGAGCCGGTCCGTCACGGTGAGCGGCACGAAGCGCCCGTCGAGCGAGACGGCGTTCACCGTCAGCTCCGGGCCGTCCACGAGCTCTTCGACGAGGGCGCCGCCGCTGCGTGACTCCGCCACCGCGCTCGCGAGGGCCGGCCCCAGCTCGGCACGGTCGCGCACGAGCGTGAGCCCGCGCTGGCCCTGCCGGTCGGGCGCCTTCACGACGCAGGGGAACGGGAGCGCGAGATCGTCGGGAGCATAGAGCTGGGGCTGCGGCACACCGGTTGCCGCCAGGCGCTCGCGCTGGCGGGTCTTCGTCGTCGCGAGGACCGCCGTCGCCCCGTCGATCGGGTGCGGCAGGCCCAGCTTCTCCGCGACCCTGGCGGCAAGGCCGACCGGCCAGTCGGCTCCCGGCGACACCAGGCCGTCGACGGAGCGGGCGCGCGCGAGGCGCTCCACGCCGAGCTCGTCCTCCGAGGAGAGCACGGCCCGCTCGTCCGCCAGGGCGAACCCGGGGGCGCCGGGATCGCGGTCGACCGCGATCACGTAGAGGTCGCGCCGACGGGCCGCCTCCAGCAGGCCGAGCTGGGCCGCACCTGCCCCTAGGACGAGGAGATGCGGTCGGCGCGACCCTGGACGCTCCGCCACCAGGCCTCGTTCTCGCGGTACCAGGCAACGGTCTGCTCGAGACCATCGGCGAAGGCCGTACGCGCTCGCCAGCCGGTGAGCCGCGCCAGCTTGTCCGTCGAGCCGATGTGGCGATCGACCTGTCCGAGCCGTTCCGGCACGTGCACCTTGCACGCCAGCGGGTTCCCGACCGCTTCCAGGACGAGGTCGGCAATGTCGGCCACGGAGAGGTCGACGCCGGTCGCGACGTTCACGACCTCCCCGGCGACGTCCTCGAGCGGCGCTGCGATCAATGCCTCGATCGCCTCGGCGTCGTCGTCCACGTAGAGCCAGTCGCGGCTCGCATGCCCGTCCCCGTGGATCGTGAGCGCATCTCCCTCGAGGGCCTGGGTGATGAAGCGCGGGATCACCTTTTCGGGATGCTGGCGGGGGCCGTAGTTGTTGAACGGCCGCACGATCACCACGGGCAGGCCGTAGGTGACGTAGTAGCTGTAGGCGAGCCGGTCGCCACCGGCCTTGGTAGCGGCATAAGGGCTGCGCGGCTCCAGCGGGTGGAGCTCGTCCATCGGATCGGTCACGGCCGTCCCGTACACCTCGCTGGAGGAGATGAGGATGAAGCGCTCGACGGGGGCGCGACGGATCGCGTCGAGCAGGATCTGCGTCCCCTCGACGTTCGTCGTCACGAACTCCGAGGCCCCCTCCTCGATCGACTTCTCCACGTGCGACTCGGCTGCGGCGTTGACGATCACGTCGACGTGAGCGACCAGGTCGCGCACGAGCGCCGCGTCGCGAATGTCGCCGTGCACGAGCGAGAGGCGCTCGTGGCCCATCACGTCCGCGAGGTTCTCCAGGTTCCCCGCGTAGGTGAGCGCGTCGAGCGAGACGACCTCGTACGAGGTGTGCGCCAGCAGGTGCCGGATGAAGTTCGACGAGATGAATCCGGCGCCGCCGGTGACGAGAACGCGCTTGCTCACGGTGCGGACGATCCTAGCGACGCAGGAAACGGCAGGCTGGTGTCACAGCTCCCGGTCGATCGCATAGAGGGGGCGGCCCTCGACCTCTCGCTGGATGCGGCCGAGGTGCTCTCCCACGAGGGCGAGCACGAAACCCTGGACGCCGAGGACGAAGATGACGGCGGCGCCGAGGAAGAGCGGGCCGGGGAAGTCCGACGCGCCGATCCAGTAGACCACGCCGTAGCTCCCGAGCACCGACGCGGCGAGCGTGCAGACGAATCCGAGGATCACGCCGGCCCACTGAATCGGCTGCGGCCAGAAGCCGGCGAGGACGTGCAGGGCGAGCCGCGTGAGGCGGAGCGGCGAGTAACGCGAGGCTCCCCGGCGGGCAGCGTGGCCGACCTCGACCTCGACCACCGTCGCCCCTCCGGAGAGGATCAGCGCCTTCGTGAACTTCTGCTTCCCGATCGAGCCGAGCATCGGGGTGACGACGCTGCGGCGGTACGCGTTGAAGGCGCACCCGAAGTCGGAGATGTCGACGCGCGTGAAGCGCCGCAGCATGCCGTTGATCAGCCGCGAGGGCAGCGTCCGGCCCCACGAGTCGTTGCGGGCGGCGCGCCGGCCGCTCGCCACGTCGTAGCCGGCGTCGACGGCGTCGACGAGCCGGGGAATGTCCTCGGGCTGGTTCTGCAGGTCGCCGTCCATCGTCACGATCGTGTCGCCGCGGGCACGCGAGAGCCCGGCGTGCATGGCGGGGTGCTGCCCGAAGTTGCGCTTGAAGCGGACGGCCCGGACGCGCGGGTCGTGGCCGTGCAACCGCTCGAGCGTCGCGAAGGTGCCGTCGGTGGAGCCGTCGTCGACGAAGACGAGCTCGTAGGGACGGCCGAGCTCGTCGAGCGTCCGCACGGTGCGGTGGTAGAGGTCGTCGAGGGTCGCCGCCTCGTCGAAGAGCGTGACGACGATCGAGAGCTCCGGCGCGGGATCCGCCTGGTTGGCCCGGGCGGGCTCGGAGAGCGCATCGGTCTGGGCCATCGGCTTGCAAGCCTAACCGGTGCCGGCCGGACTGACTTCGAGCCCTTAGCTCTCGGCCAATCCGAGCCGTGCGTGCAGCCGGCGGAGCGGCGCGGGCGCCCACCAGTTCCAGTCGCCGAGGAGCGCCATCAGGCTGGGCACGAGCAGCGCGCGCACGATCGTGGCGTCGAGCGCCACGGCGGCGGCAGTGCCGACGCCGAGCTCCTGGATGAAGGAGATGCCCGAGGTCGCGAACGTGCCGATGGCCACGCAGAAGAGGAGGGCTGCTGCCGTGACGATCCGGCCGGTGCGCTCGAGACCGTCGGCGACGGCGTCGCGGTTCCGCTGACCGCGGTCGCGCGCCTCCTTGATGCGGGAGAAGAGGAAGATCGCGTAGTCGGTGGAGAGACCGAAGGCGGTGGCACAGAGAAGGATGGGCTGCGTCGACTCGAGCCCGTCCAGGCCCCGGCCGTGCTGGAACACGAGCACGAGGATCCCCAGCGAGGCCCCCAGGGTGAGCACGTTCATCACGAGGGACTTGAGCGGCAGCAGCACGGAGCCGGTGAACAGGAAGATGAGCACATACGTCGTGAGGGCGAGGATCGCGAGGGCCCACGGCAGGTGCCGGCCGAGGCTCGCCTGCTGGTCGATGAACCCTGCCGTTTGCCCGGTGACGCGGGCCGTCGGCAGCAGCTCTCTCACGTCGCTCACGATCCGCTGGGTCGAGGAGGCAAGCCCCTTGTCGCGGGGGATCACGTCGAGCCGCCAGAGGCCGGGAGCGGCCCGACGGGCGGGCACGACGGCGGCGACGCCCGGCAGGGCGGCGATGCGCGCGACGCTCGCAGCGGGCGGGCGGCGCTCACCCACAGCGGTGATGGGCGCATACCGGCCCCGCACGCCGTCGCGGTCGAGTGCCTCGGACACCTGGCGGGCGCTCGCCGACGGAGGCAGCGTGCGCGCGTCGACGCCGACGAAGTGGACGCCGAAGGCCGGGAGCGCGAGCAGCACGAGGGCGGCCGAGGAGAGAGCGGCGACCCGTCCGGGGCGCCGCATCACCCAGGCGGCGAGCCGGGCCCAGCGGCCCCCCGAGGGCGGCTGCTGCAGCCGCCTCGGCGCAAGCGCGTCGATGCGCGGGCCGAGCCAGTACAGGAAGGCAGGGAGGGGCACGAGCGCGACGAGCCCGGCCGAAAGCGCCACGAGCACGCCGCCGAGGCCCATCGAGTAGAGGAACTGCTGCGGGAAGACGAGCAGGCACGCCATGGAGGCCGCCACGGTGAGCGCGCTGAAGAAGACGGTGCGGCCGGCCGAGCGAAGCGTGCGCGCCATCGCCTCCGGGCCGAAGCCGGTGCGGCGCGCCTCCTCCCGCCAGCGGGAGACGACGAACAGCGAGTAGTCGATCGCGAGCCCGAAGCCCAGGCCCGTGACGAGGTTGAGCGCGAACACCGAGAGACCGTGGACCTCGACGCCGATGCGCAGCCCGAGGAAGGTCAAGGCGATCGCACCGGCGCCGACGAGCGGCGGCAGGAAGGCGGCGACGAGCCCACGGAAGACCCAGAAGGACAGGAGGAAGACCAGCGGGAAGGCGATCAGCTCGGCGCGGCGCAGGTCGTCCTGGATCGCCTCGGTCACCTGCCGCGAGGCGATGGCACCGCCGCCGAGACGGACGCTCGGATCGTCGGCGAAGGCATGCGAGAGGCGGTCGGCGGCGGCCTTCGAGTCCTCTCCGTCGCCGGCCCGCAGGAACACGAGCACGACGCCCTGGTCGTCGACGAAAGTGCGCGCCACCGACGGGTCGGCGTCGATGACGGCGCGCACGCGGGCGGCCTCGGCCGAGCCGCCGCGAACGAGCGCGAGGATGCCGGGATCCGCCTCGACGCCGGTGCGCCGTTCCACGTCGACGCTCGCGAGCCGGCTCTCGGAGGCGAGGTCCGTGAACTGGTCGGCTCCGGCGTCCATCCGCGGCACGACCGTGCTGCCGACGACGAACGAGAACGCGATCGCCACGGCGGAGAGCACCGTGATCAGCCGCGCGCGAGAGACGATCAGGCTGGGCACGCCCCTAGGTAAGCAGCGAAGGCCCGGGCACCGGCGCAGTCGGCCGGGCCCGGGCCTTGGTCAAGGCGTGCTTCAGGCGGCTTCTACGACGCCGGCAAGCGGCTCCGACGCGGCTGCCTCGACCGGCTCGAAGTGCCCCCGGCGCGGGATCGAGAAGGCCGCGAGCGCACCCAGACCGACGACGACGGCGCCGATCCAGAGAGCCGGCGTCATGCCGTCCACGAACGTCCCGCCCGTCTCGTAGCCGCCGTAGCGGGAGAACACCGAGGCGAGCACGGCCACGCCGAAGACGCCGCCAAGCTCGCGGATGGCGTTGTTGGCGCCTGAGGCCTGGCCCTCCTGCTCGGGCCGCACAGACGAGAGCACCAGGTTCGCCATCGGCGCAAAGAACAGGGCCATGCCGACGCCGGCGAGGATGAACGGCACGACGAGCGCGGTGTAGGCGGTCGTGGGCGTGGAGACGGCAGCGATCCAGCCGAGCGCGACCGCCTGCAGCGTCAGCCCCACGCTGAGGATGCGACGGGCGCCGATCCGGTCGGAGAGGGCGCCGGCGAGCGGCGCGATGAACATGGGCGCGAGCGTCCACGGCAGGATGCGCAGGCCTGAGCTGAGCGGCGAGTAGCCCTGCACCGTCTGGAAGAACTGCGTCAGCAGGAAGATCGAGCCGAACATCCCGAAGAACATGAACAGCGACGCGAGGTTCGCGAGCGAGAAGGCCGCGTTGCGGAAGAACCTCATCGGCAGCATGGGGTTGGGGGCGCGCAGCTCCCAGGCGACGAACGCCGCCACGAGGGCCGCACCGAGCGCCAGCGCGGTCAGGATCTCCGGGCTCGTCCAGCCCTGCTCGTTCCCCCGGATCAGGCCCCACACGATCCCGAACATGCCCGAGCTGACGAGGCCGACACCGGGCAGGTCGAGCTTGCCGGCGGGGCCGTGGCTCTCGGTGAGCCGGCCGAGCGCCAGCGGCACGAGCAGGATCCCGATCGGCACGTTCAGCCAGAAGATGAACTGCCAGGAGAAGCCCTGTACGACGGCGCCGCCGACGACGGGCCCGAACGCGATGGCGAGGCCGCCGATCGCGCCCCAGGCGCCGAGCGCGAGCCCGCGCTTCGCGGGTGGCACGGCGGCGGAGAGGATCGTCAGCGTGAGCGGCATCACGATGGCGCCGCCGAGCCCCTGGACGGCGCGGGCGACGTTGAGCACCTCGACGTTCGGGGCGAGCGCGGCCGCGATCGAGGCGAGCGTGAAGACCCCGACGCCGATCGCGAACATGCGGCGGCGGCCGAAGCGGTCGCCGAGCGCCGCCCCGGTGAGGAGCAGCACGGCGAAGGTGAGCGTGTAGGCGTTGACGGTCCACGAGAGGCTCTCGAGGGAGGCGTTGAGGTCGGTTCGAATCACGGGGATCGCCGTGGACACGACGAGGTTGTCGAGGGAGACCATGAACAGCGCGATCGAGGTGATCGCGAACGTCCAGAGGGTTGTCGTGCGCTGGGACATCGTCGATGTCCTCCTTTCTTCTGCTCTATGGAGATTGTGAGTAGTCACTAACTTATAGGTGAAAAAAGAGAGGAGCCCGGCCTCACTCGGTCATCCCGGCCTGGCAGCCCTCGATCAGCCGGTTCGACCACGGCTCGGGACGGGTGAAGGCGTCCATGCCCATCAGGATCGTGAGCAGGGCGCCCTTGGAGAAGAAGGTGCTCACCGCCTCGGGCGACTCGCCCGACGTCCGCTCGGCGAGATCCACGAGGTTGCGCCAGGAGGCGCGGACGGCCTCGCAGATCTCCGGGTCGTCGCACGAGGCCCAGCACTTGAGCATCAGCATCAACCTGTCGCGGTCGGACATGACGGCGTTGTACGCCTCTCCCATCGCGTGCAGCGCGTCGATGCCCGTCTTCCCGGCGGATGCGTCGGCGAAGACGGCATAGAGGTGGTCGATCGCCCGCTGCGACGCGGCGAGGTAGAGCTCCTTTTTCGTGCCGAAGAGCCGGAACAGGTAGGGCTGCGAGATGCCGGCCCGGCGGGCGATGTCGTCGGTCGAGGCGCCGTGGAACCCCTTGGCCGCGAACTCCTTCGTGGCGGCGTCGAGCACCGCGGTGCGCCGCTCCTCGGCCGTGTGGCGTGTCGTCGTCGACATGACGCTAGTGAGTATTCACTCACAACATTGTCTTGTCAAGTCCGCTCGACGCAACGATGGCGTAACCGAATCTTGGCCCGCGCTTGGCGCGGCCGCCGCGAGGGTCGCAGAGCAACGCATGCGTGTCGTACGCGTGCCCACGACCAGGGAGGTCGAATGAG